>CAZLOC010000014.1:7669-18506 GCA_964560935.1 uncultured Anaerolineaceae bacterium
TAGTTTTCGAAAATCACCATCTCGGATCGTCACGCCGGTGGCGTCCAGGTGCTCCATCAGCGCCAGCATGTACTTGCGGCTCGAATCGAACAGGTCACGGGCGTCGGCCACGGTCATCTGGCCTTTTTCAGTTATGAAAGTGCGCACCTTTGAAACCATTTCTTCATGGTCTTCCGTTCGAAAGATGACATCGGGTGTGAGCTGCTTCAATTGCCCCAGTTCAACCAGCGCGTTGACGACTTCCTCGCCCACTTCGGCCTGACATTCCTTGACGGAAGGCGGGCTATACGGATTACCCGCGAAGTGCCGCATCAACCCCTGGACTTTGGCCTGTTGATCGTTATCGAACGTGATCTCGTGCCCGGCGATTGCCAACGCATTGCCTGCTTCGACAATTGCGTTTTCGGCGACCAGTTTCTTGACCAACGCATTGAAGACGCGCGGCTGGAGCTTAAGTTTGCTTTTGAATTCCTCGCGTGGGATGCCGCGTCGTAGGGAGAAATTCTTGTGATAAGCCTGCACCATTTGGATGGCCTTATCCTTCAGCGCGATCCAGTGCGGCGCGGCAATGACCAGCAGATCGCGGGTGATGGTCAGGTTGCCATCTTCCAGTTGCAGGAGTTGGCCGTTTTCCAAGTTTTCCTTTAATGCCTTTGCTGCTGGTTCGGCTTCAAGGCGTGAGCGCGAGGTCACCTCTTTCACGGGCGCGGCGTTGAGCGCCAGCGCAGCCTCCAGCAAAATATCAGCAGGAGAGCCAGCCGCCAGCGCAGCCAGCGATTTGAGCACTTTCTCGTCGAAGCGTTTGTGGCGGCCTTTGGGCTGGTGGTCTACGATGACGCCGCCGCCGAGCGTTTCTCCGGGCGAGGGGCGGCGCAGGATATAGCGGTCGCCACGCACGGCCACCACCGGATCGCGCAGTTCGAGTTGAACCCAGCCTTCTTCGCCGGGTTTGAGCGTTTCCGTGCCGAGCAGGCGCAGAGCGGCTATCGTCTCTGTCGCGCCCACGAAAACCTTGACTTCTGTAGCATGCTTAAGCGGCTGGCTGACGTCTTTCAGCAAACGGATACGCGCGTCCACACGACGGGTGGGCTGGTATTGTCCCGGCTGGGTGACGACTTCTCCGCGCATGACTTGTTCCACAGCAATACCGGAGATATTGACGGCGGTGCGTGATCCTGGAACGGCGCGTTCTTCCTTTTTATTGTGGGTTTGCAATCCGCGCACGCGCCCTTTGTGGCTGGAAGGCAGGACGATGACTTCATCGCCGAGGGCAAGATGTCCATCACTGAGTGTGCCGGTGACGACTGTACCGAATCCGGGCATACTAAAGACGCGGTCGATTGGTAAGCGCGGACGGCCCAAGTCGAGACGGGCGGGTTTTTCACCCAGAATTTGCATCAGGGTGGAGAGCAATTCGTCCAAGCCGGTTTTGGTTTTGGCGGAAACACGGACGATGGGGGCGTCCTGCATTGCGGTCCCGGCCAGAGCGGCGCGGATGTCTGCTTCAACGAGGGCGAGCCATTCTGGGTCCGAAGCGAGGTCGGTCTTGGTCAGGGCGACCAGTCCTGCCGGGATTTGGAGTAAATCCAGGATGGCGAGGTGCTCCTTCGTCTGAGGCATGACGCCTTCGTCAGCAGCAATGACCAGCAAGGCGGCGTCGATACCAGCGATGCCAGCCAGCATGTTTTCGATGAAGTCGCGGTGACCAGGCACATCCACGATGCCGATTTCCTCGCCATCAGGCAGCATGAGCCAACCAAAGCCAAGTTCGATGGTCATCTCGCGCTCCTGCTCTTCTTTCAGGCGGTCGGGATGGGTGCCCGTAAGCGCGGCTATGAGGGTGGATTTGCCGTGGTCGACATGACCGGCGGTGCCAATAACATGCATGATTTATTTAGAGGTTTTGCGAACGTGGCCCATGATGCGTTCGTATGCGGTCAGCCATTGATGGAAAATGTTCATGAGTTCCTGAAGTTGTTGTTCGGTCGCATCCGTGGTTTGGTGGAGTTGATCCTGAATGGTCTGGTTGGCATCATCGATAGCTGTGATGCGTTCTTCGTATTTGTCAACAACCTTGCGAATGTCGCGCGTAGCCTCTTCGGACGAGAGGGTGTAGCTTGTCCAGCGTTTCTGGTCCTCGGCTTTGAAGGTAACCCATTCCTGGCGTAAGCGTTCTTCTCCAAGCCGTTGCATTTCTGTGATTTCGTTGATACGACGTTCGAGCTTCTGATTCAACTCTAGATAAGTTTCCTGGGCGCGTTTGGCGGCGCGCAGAGTCTCATCAAGGGCTTGGGTTTGGGAATCGAGCGTTTCAGTTTGCTGTTTGAAGGTTTCGACCTTTTCAAGCCATTCTTTATAAGCCCGGTCGCGCCCTACTTGGGCAAGCGATTGCTGTTCGATGAATGCGGCTTGCGCCTTTTTACGGTCTGATTCCGAGACAATCAGCTCCGTAAAGCGGTTTTCGATATTTCGCAAACTATCATTTTGCAATTCCGTCTTCTGACGGAATTCATCCACTCGTTTACGGATAGAGGTGATCTCGCCTTGCAAGTCGGCCACACGTTTAATATCTTGCCGACGACTTTCTTCGAGAAGCTTATTGGACGTGGCTACATCCTCGCTCTTTCGGGTAGCTTCATCGATTTTGGGTTTGATCTCTGTGATGGCAATATTCAGCTTGATATCTTCATCCGCACGCTGTTTGATCAATTTCTTGAGTTCTACAATGTCTTTGGATTGGTCCAGCTTGGGTAGCGATTTGTTGATCTCTTCCAAATCCTCCTGATGACGCTTGAGCCTGTCCCTTTCACGGCGTTGGTGCTTCTTTTCCAAGTCCTCAAGCGCTTTATTCATATCCGAACGCTGTTTCGATAAAATTTCATCAAACTGGTTCAAGCGTGCAGGGATCGGTTCAATTTCGGACACCTTTTTATTCAAATCTTTGATTTGTTTGCTTAGTGTGCTGAAGTCGTTACTAAAGGACGCAATACGCTCTTCGAGCGCGCTCAGCGCTGCTTTATCTTTGCGATGTTCTTCGTCCAGCCATTCCAGCCGTTTGACGATTTGTTCAAATTCCATGTAGGCCTCCAGAGAATTGGATAGGGGGCATGATTTGCGATTATAGTCTACTTGCCCAGATGCTCAAACATTGCAGGTAGATTTGCCATGATTGGGCGGAAAATCTGCGGAAAAATACCCAGGATGAATAAACCGATCACGCCAAGCCCGATCATGATGCCCGATCCCCAGCGTTCCTGTAATTCCCAACCGGTCCCTTCCGGGGCCATCACCAATACTGCCAACGTACGGGTTGCGCCGGTCAGTAGTCCCAGGATGCCAACTAAAAACCAGAATGCTGCTCCCAACGATTGGCTGGCCAGCCCCTCCCATAGGGCCAGTCGGATCGGGAATCCGGCTAGAAGTGGAAAGCCTGCAACTGAGAAATGGGCGAGGATCAACCCGGCAGCAGTAATCGGATGGATACGCGCCAGCCCCTGGACAAACCTGAATCGCAATGGATTAACTTTTTCTTTCATTTGGGTGAGCGACATGGCCCAGACGAGCAATGCCAGTGAGCGGGGAATAATGAGCAAAAAGACAGTCTCCACTGCTTTGTCTGGTGGCAGGCTAAGCGCCAACAAGCTGAAGCCTGTTTCAGCGATTACAGCATAGGCCATTTGCCGGCTAAGTTGTCGTTGAAACGCTGAAAATAGACCGCCTGTGACAATCATCAATAAACCACTCAGCGACAAGATTTGGCCCAGTTGCTCGGATGTTCGTAACCAGGCGTACCGGTCCAGAAAGCCCATTCCAAAAATGATCGTGATGGTAGGCAATACCCAGAACAAGAACCCAAGTATGTATGGTGAAACTTCTTCCGCCAGCATTGGTAACCATGTGTATAGTGGGAATACGGCCAGCAAAAATGCGAATCCAAATCCCAGAATTGTAGCAGACTGGACTGCTAACTCCAGGTCACCAGGACTGGCTTCAACTCCAGCTAGAAACCAACCCGCAAACAGGATAAAGGGCATCCCCAGAGTTTGGTAGATCAAAAAGCGCATTACACCCGGACCCGGAGCCTGATTGAGGGGCAGCAAAAGAGGGACTGCCAGCAGGACGGCTATCTCGATCAGGATGGCCGCATATAAAAATGGTTCTACTGCTATCGAAGCAACCAGCAAAGCCGCAATCATAAACCCAAAAGGAACCAGGCGATGAGCTGTCCCGGTTACTTCGCCGCCAAAAAACCACATGGCTACCAGGCCGTAAAAGATCGCTAACAGAGGGCCGTCGGCTGGGACCAGGATCAGCCTGCGACCCAGAATCTGAATAGCCGGAGCAATTTTCAGTGAGAAATTGCCAATTTGGAGTGCCTGGTCGATGGGAATGATCAATGCAAGGAGCGCTAGCAGTATTGCCAGGCTTCCACCCAAAACGGATAGAATGCGCTGATTGTTGATGAGCATCGCGGGGATGGCCAGGGTTGCCGGGAGGATAATCCATACGAGTGGGGCGCTCATTCGTTCTCCTCGAGTATGCGGGCACTGAGCAGATAAGCGCCAACCAGAGCCATTCCCAGACTGACTGTCGACAACATGGCTGCAACCAAGATCGAGCTTTCCAGGGCGGCATACAATGCCTCGAATCCGGATAAAACAGTCAATAGTCCGAGAATGACGCGAAAGGGTTGGGCCGTCATGCCCAGGTGTAACATACCCAATCCCATCAGAATCAAGCTGCTGTAGATGACCGGCAAACCGATACCGGGAATAATTACTTCCACGCGAGGAGAAGCGGTAATGACGATCATCGTGACAATCCCGGCAGCGAATATTCGAAAGAGGCGTCCTTGCGGCCAGAATTGTTCGCTCTCATCATCCACATCTTTTAAGTTAAGGCGGGTTATGCCCAGAATAGCGATCGCCATCCACCCGGTGACTAGCTTGATGGCTGCCATACTGATCGGCCAGTACTGATTGGTCAACCAGAAGACGCCCACATATTGCAAGCCCAGTAGGCCCAATTCCAGCCGCCAGTCGCGAATGATGATCAATCCAGCGGAAGTTGCCAGAGTAAAACCGACAACGATCCATGCAAGGGTCGTCATGGGCCGGCCCCCCCCTGTATTATCAGAGAGATGAAGAGAACCATAAACAGCAAGGTCCACATGAAACCGCCATCCCCTTCCATTATGGCAGAGAAAGCATTACTAAGACGGCCGACCTGACGATAAAGTCCCCAAAGGCCACGGAAGCCCCAATCTATCCAGGAAGTAGCTTTAGGACGCACCCAGTGAGCGCGGAGGGGAGTCAGCACACGCAGGCGCGGTGCAAGCCAGATGGCAATGCCTCCAAGCAGGACGCCGAGCAGGGCAGGAAACCATGCGCCGGCCCGAAAAGCACCCTCCCAGCCCCATAAGCCCAAGGTAAATAATGTTGCCAACAAAATACCGATTCCCAGGGGATAAACATATTGGGCGGCGCGATCAAGTGTTTCGAAATTTACGCGCAAGATTGGGCGCATGGCATGGCGTAAGTATCCGGCTAGCAGCAGGGCTTGCGCAAATAGAAGAAATGGCCAGGCCAGCCAAAAGGATGGCACAGCGCTTCCCCAGCCTGTGGCTGTGATAGAGAATGGTAGGGCGCTGATTCCCCACATCCCCATCCAAAGTGCACGGCTTAACCAGACATGGTTGGCAGACGAAAGGAACAAAGCGCCGCCGGACAGGAGCAATGCACAACCCCAGGCAGCTGCGCCGACCGGGTTGCCTCGTAAGGCTGACGCCATTGCCAGGGATGCCAGTCCGATCAACCAGTATGGGCGAGCTGTGAGTTCATCGGGGGCGCGTAGCCACATCCAACCACCGTAAATAGCCGCCAAGGCTGCGAGTGACAGCAGGTAGGGCGTAAAGGCCGAAATAACACTGGCAGTAGGGATGCGAGCCAACAGGACCAGGCTGGATGCGGCAGAAACCAGGCGCAGTGTGGTGCCAAAGCCGCGTCGGATGGCAGATTCGGATGCATAAGGCATATGTAATGGGAGCACACCCAGGCGTAGTCCCGCCGCGAGCAGGAGATACAACCCAACCTGTGGAGGCGCATTTTGAAAGTTCATTGGCGAGCCAGTCGATATGCTGACCATGTTAGCCCACACCACCACACCGCTGCCAGCAACACGAGTCGCAAAGGCAATTACCACCTTTTCGCTGGATTGCGGTCCGTCTACAGACCGTAATTGAGCGGCCAGTTCAACCAGATCGATGGCTGACCAAGCCATAAGCAGCGACAGAGGGTTATCTGAGAGCACGGCTAGCAACCCCAGCCCGCCGAGTACCAGCGTGGCAGCCCAGGGGATTGGGGCGGGAAAATTTTCGCGCGCGGGAGCAGTCAGAATGACGGCCAATATGAATGTGGCCACACTGAAGGCAAACAGCCATGTGAGTGTATCGGCGGTAAACGACAATGATTCAAGAAATAAGTTGGCTGGTTCCCAACGTGGAAGTTGAAAGATGACTGGTAGGCGAAATTGCCAGGCCAGTACACTGATCCAACTGCCCAGCGCGCCGCCCACAGAAATCAACCAGGCGTATCGGACTGCAGGGCGCACCCAAGATAGAATAACCAGCGCAAGCGCGGTCAAAAAGAGAAGCAAGACTGTCAGGAAGATTAACATTGCAATGTGTCGGCAATTTTATCAGGATTTAGGCATACCCCACCTATTTTGTTGTACAATCGGCGGCATGCTCGCGTCGAAAACCCAATTCGGGCTGTATCGAACTCTTCGCTGGTGGACGCTGGTCATTTTTTCGTTTGCCATCTTTTCAGGGGGATGCAGCAACTCCGCACCTGATGTTGACGAGAACCTGCTCCTGACCCCCGACATCAACAATCCAACCGCCACCCCTTTCCAGCCCAACAATGGATCGAACAATTCTCCGTATGATACCCCCTATGTTTTCCCTGTCCAAACTCCTACTTTAATTCCATATCTGGTTGCACCAAAACCTCTATCGGGTGAGGAGAATTTGCTGCCTACCCCACTCTCATCTGATTATCAAGGTGCGCCGATTTACGCCCCTACTTCGAAAACCAACCCGCTGACCGGATTAACAGCCACAAACCCTGAATTGCTGGAGCGGCGGCCCATTGCAGTCAAAATTACACTATTTCCGCGGTATGTGCGCCCGCAATCCGGGTTAACGCTGGCGGATGTGATTTTCGAGTATTACATCGAAGACGGCCTCACACGCTTCATCGCTGTTTTTTATGGAAATGATGCCGAGATGGCCGGTCCTGTCCGTTCGGGACGTTTCTTCGACGAGCATATTGCGCGTATGTACCAGGCCTTCTTCGTCTTCAAATACGCGGACTCGCGCGTATATGACTACTACAAAGACAGCGACTTGAAGGATTATCTGGTGGTACCGGGTAATGGCGCCTGTCCGCCATTTTCAATTGGCCCTACCAAACGCGATACTTACAACAATATATTTTTCAATACGGTCAAATTCAAGGATTGTATTGCCAAGCGTAAAAGTGTGGACAATGATCGCCCACCTGTCCGCAGTAACTTTTTCAGCAACCTGTCGCCCCAGTCAGACCAGGTCGCTGAACGCATATATACGCAGTACTCGTTAGATGATTACAACTACTGGCAATATCTCCCAGACGAGAACCGTTACCAACGTTACCAGGAAGTAAATAGCCTGAAAAAGGGATTGACCGCCGCTTATGCGCCTTTGATAGATGCCCTTACGGAGCAGCCTGTTATGGCCGATAACGTGGTTGTGCTGTTCGTCCAACATCGTTTTGCCAGCAAGTTCGAAGAGGAAGACGAAGTCTACCATATTGACATGTACGGATCGGGTCATGCCTACGTTTTTCGGGACGGAATTGCAGTTGAGGCCACCTGGAATCGCGTCGAGCTCGACCAGCCGATCTTGCTGACGACCTCTCTGGGTGCGCCCGTTTACTTGAAACCCGGCGTGACGTTTTACCAGGTGATCGGTGAATCATCCGAGTCCTGGCGGGAAGGCGCGAACTGGCATTTTACCTGGCGTAATCCGTAAGGGGGTACAATACCAGTAATTCTGGCTGAGTTACTGGTAGGAGAAAGCATGGTTTCAGGATCTTTTCGAGTAGAAAAAGACTCGCTTGGCGAATTGCATATCCCGGCGGAAGCTCTGTATGGCGCGCAGACGCAGCGGGCTGTTGAGAATTTTCCGGTTTCTGGCCTGCATCCCTGGCGCGCATTTGTCTGGAGCATGGCGACGATCAAACGCGCTGCTGCTGAGGTCAACCGTGACCTGGGACTGTTGGACGACGAGCGTGCAGATGCCATCATCAAAGCTGCGCAGGAAGTCATCGACGGTAAATGGGATGACCAATTCGTTGTGGATCCTTTCCAGGCGGGCGCAGGCACCAGCCATAACATGAATGTCAATGAAGTGATCGCGAATCGGGCTACGCTCATACTTGGTGGCCGTTTAGGGGAGTATCGTGTGCACCCAAACGACCACGTCAACATGGCTCAATCGACCAATGACACCATCCCGACGGCCATCCGGCTCGGCTGCCTGTGGCGGCTGGACGAATTGCTTACCGCGCTCGATGACCTGGTCACCGCGCTGGATGCCAAAGCGGACGAGTTCGATGGCATCCTCAAGTCGGGGCGCACCCATTTGCAGGATGCTGTCCCGATGCGGCTGGGGCAGGAGTTTAGCGCGTATGCCATGGCGGTTCGCAGGGATGCAGAGCGCATCCGGCGGGCGGCTGAAGGATTGAGACGGCTGGGGATCGGCGGCACAGCCGTCGGGTCCGGGTTGAACGCGCACCCGCAGTATCACGTCCGCATGGTGAAGAAATTGTCCGAGTTGACCGGGTTGGAATTGCACGAGTCCGATAATCTGTTCGAATCGATGCAATCCATGGCCGACGCGGCCGATTTTTCGGCCTCCTTGCGCACGCTGGCGTTGACCCTCATCCGCATCGCCAATGATTTTCGTCTGCTCTCATCCGGGCCATCCACGGGCTTGGACGAAATCCGCTTGCCTGCGGTACAGCCGGGCTCGTCGATCATGCCGGGGAAGGTCAACCCGGTCATGGCCGAGATGCTGGACCAGGCCATGTTCCATGTGGTTGGCTGTGACACGACCGTAGCGCTGGCGGCCCAGGCCGGGCAATTAGAATTGAATGTGATGATGCCGGTCATCGCGCACAACCTGTTCGAGATGATGCAGGTCACAATTGGCGCGGTGACAGCCTTTACCGCGCGAGCCGTGCAGGGTGTGATCGCCAACCGCGAAAAGGCTGAAGGCTGGCTGGCGAAGAACGCCAGCGTAGTGACCGCCTTGAACCCGTTGATCGGGTATGCCCAGGGTGCGACGCTGGTCAAGGAAGCGCTGGCGCGTGATGCGGCCATCAAGGAAGTGGCGCTGGAAAAGGCGAAAAACGGGGCGCTCAAGCACCGTGAAGAAGATCGCCCGGTTACAATGGATGAAATCGAAGCCGCGCTCTCGGATTTGCGCAAGCTGACCGATGGCGGTATTGTCGGCGAGGGCGCTGGCGGGTAGAATTGAGTACAGAGACTTCACCACGAAGACTCAAAGTCACGAAGTCACAAAATCACATTTTTCTTTGTGTCTCCGTGTCTTAGTGCCTTGGTGGTAAACATGGAGAGATGATGACTTTTGACCCGACTTTCCTGAGTAACCTGCTTTTGATCCTGACCGGTTTCGGCGGGGCATTCATCGCCGCCTTGTGGATCGCGCTGGTCATCTGGACCTATCGTGACATCCGCGCCCGTGCCCGTGACCCGCTGGTGCAGATCCTGTCGGCGCTGCTGGTGGCAGTGCTGAATCTGCCAGGTGTGTTGGTTTATCTCATTTTGCGTCCGCAGCGCACGCTGGAAGAGGAATACCAGCGTACATTGGAAGAAGAAGCCTTGCTGCAAGCGCTCGAAGATTTACCGCTTTGTCCTGGTTGTGAACGCCGCGTCAAAGATGACTGGCAGGTTTGCCCGAATTGCCATACCAAGCTGAAAAAGACTTGTAACGAATGCGGCAAGCTGATGGAACTGCCCTGGAACCTGTGCCCTTATTGCGGCACTCCTGCGCCTGGGATGCGCCGCGATACCGCGGTCAGCATGGAAGAAGCGCTGCGTGAGTTGGGCATCAGCGATGAGGATGGGGAAGTTAAAGTTGAAGAATGAAGATTGAATCGTTAACCCTTTATCATATCCGCCTACCCCTCGTCACTCCATTTGCAACTTCCTTTGGCAGCATCGACCATAAAGAATGCCTCCTGATCGAATTGCATGCCGATGGCTTGACCGGCTACGGCGAATCGGCTGTGGAGCGCGATCCCGGCTACAACTACGAGACCACCGGCACGGCCTGGCATATCCTGAAGGATTTCGTTGCCCCGTTGATTTTAGGGCAGGATGTGGTCGATGCGGCCGATTTCCAGCGCCGCGTGGCGGGCATCCGCGGGCATCACCTGGCAAAGGCAGGCGTGGAAATGGCGCTCTGGGATTTACTCGGCAAGCGGGATGGAAAGTCGCTCAAGGAGATGTTCGGCGGGGTGCGAGATAAGGTCGAGGTTGGAGTTTCGATCGGTATTCAAGAATCAGCCTCGGCATTGGTCCGAACCGCCGAAGGGTATGTCGCCCAGGGTTATAACCGTCTCAAGATCAAGATCAAACCTGGGCGCGATGTCGAAGACACGTCCGCAGTTCGTAAAGCTTTTCCGGGTATTCGTCTTCAGGTGGACGCCAACTCAGCATATTCGCTGGAGACCAGTGCGACTTTACGACCATTAGACCAGTTAGACCTGCT
>CAZLOC010000014.1:18606-24892 GCA_964560935.1 uncultured Anaerolineaceae bacterium
CATATTCGCTGGAGACCAGTGCGACTTTACGACCATTAGACCAGTTAGACCTGCTCCTGATCGAACAGCCGCTCTTCGAAGATGACATCTGGGACCACCGCAAATTGCAGGCACAGTTCAAAACGCCGATTTGCCTGGATGAGAGTGTGGTCTCGCCGCGCCATGCGCGCTATGCCATCGAAATGGAGGCCTGCCGCATCATCAACCTCAAGCCGGGACGGGTGGGCGGCCTGAGCCAGGGGCTGGAAATCCACGCGATGTGCCGCGCGCAGGAGATGCCGGTCTGGTGCGGCGGGATGCTGGAAACCGGCGTGGGGCGCGCCTCCAACCTGGCGATTGCGTCCCTGCCCGGTTTCACGTTGCCCGGCGACATTTCGGCCTCCGAGCGCTATTTTTCGCGCGACATCACGCATGAGCGCTTTATCCTGAACTCCGATAGCACCATCGACGTGCCGGCCGCTCCCGGCCTGGGCGTGACAATAGACGACGAAGCTTTGCAGCAGTTCACGTTGGCAAGGCTCGAACTGAAGGCCCAATAAGCAACCCCGTAAGGCGACATTAATGTCGCGTTACAAAATCTGTAGGATGAGAGAGTCTCTTGTCCTGTCCCCAAATTTGTGAGAAAACGA
Source organism: uncultured Anaerolineaceae bacterium (assembly GCA_964560935.1). Lineage (GTDB taxonomy): Bacteria > Chloroflexota > Anaerolineae > Anaerolineales > Villigracilaceae > JAABUE01. The sequence goes on from CAZLOC010000014.1 coordinate 19,236, forward strand.
CCCAATAGATGAAACGCGCTCACATCCTGATTTCTCTCCTGTTGGTAACTCTCTTTGTTTCCTGCGCGCCCAATACGCCGGAGCCGAGCCCGTCTCCTGCTCCTGCGGCTGTACCGCAACCGTCCGCAACAGCTACCGTGACATCCACGCCTATGGCGCTCGGCCTCTATAGAGCGCCGGAAGTCCCGGATGCGCTTGTAGCCGAATCGGATCGTTGGGATATTCCGTTCATAACCGATCCCAGCCAGGCTTCGCTGCATTTGGAATTGGTCTCCGCTGGGGACGAATCCACGATAGCCTCCAAGTCAACCTGGATCTATGCGCTTGTCGTGCCATTTCCAACGGTTACGGATGGGGTCTCGCGGGACGAACTCGAGGCTGTATGGAACGGTTCTTCGCCGGGACAACCCCACTGCGCTCAGTGCGAACCGCTGGCCAGTTCACCGTTATGGATGGCGGAATCCACTCTGGTAGCCTTCAGCGCGCTGTGGGGCGAACCGGCTCCCGGGACTGTGCAAACCGTGCCGGCAGATGAACTGGTGGATGCGCTCTGGGGGAACCGGCCCGCTTGGGGCATCGTTCCATTTGAAGAGTTGGAACCAAAATTGAAGGTCTTGACGGTTGACGGGCAAGCTCCCATCCACAAGGAATTTGACATCGCTTCTTATCCTCTCAAAGCCGAGTTTGCGCTGCGTGCCCTCGACCGGGAGCCTGCCACGTTCAGCCTGGCCTTGCCGAATACCAATCGTGAACCAACGATAATGACCACTGTCGTCCTGACCGGCGTGACCGCGCTCGTCCGCGCCACGGCCTACACGATGGAGACCAAAGGCGTGACCTATCCTGCGCGTGACATTCGCGAATTCATGCGCGCCGCCGATATCACACACATCAGCAACGAAATCCCTTTTTACACTGGCTGTGACTTTCCCAATCCCAGCCGCTCCAAACTGGTCTTTTGCAGCGACCCGAAATATATCGAATTGCTTAAAGATGTGGGCACAGACGTGGTCGAGTTGACCGGCAATCACTTTGCCGATTACGGTCCGGGCGCGATGTTGGAGACGCTCGATATTTACAACCAGAATGACATCGCTTACTACGGCGGCGGCGCAGACCTGGAAGATGCCCGCAAGCCTTTATTGCTGGAACATAACGGCAACAAGATCGCCTTCATCGGCTGCAACCCGGTCGATCTGGGTAAGCCGCCAGTCGCCACGGAGACCAAACCCGGCGCGGCCCCGTGCAGCCACAAATACTTGGTGGATACGATCCAAGACTTGAAAGCGCAGGGTTATTTCGTAATTTCCACCTTCCAGCACCAGGAATACTACTCACCGGAGGCCCGTCCCGGCCAGTTGGAAGACTTCCACCGCGTGGCCGATGCGGGCGCTTCCATTGTCAGCGGCAGCCAGGCGCACTTCGCCCAGATGATGGAGTTCTACGATGATTCGTTCATCCACTATGGGCTGGGTAACCTGTTCTTCGACCAGATGGGCGACATCCCATATTACCCTGGTATCCGCCGTGAGTTCATCGACCGGTATGTCATTTATAATGGCAAACTTATCAGTATTGAATTGTTGACTACCATGCTGGTAGACTATTCCCGTCCGCGCCTGATGACATCTGATGAGCGCGCCAGTTTCCTGAATGAATATTTCCATCACAGCGGCTGGGGCGAGCTCATCCTTACACCCACCCCACAACCGACGGTTACCCTCACGCCAATGACGCTACCGCAGCCGTTCACGACGATCACCCCTGTGCCATAGACCATGAAGAATCCGTTGCGCAAATTTTTCTCGCTGCTTTTCCTGACCGTGCTGCTGGCCTCTTGCGCCGGGTCGGGCGGGATCCAATTGCCCTCGATGGAAATCCCGTTGCGAGATTTTTCGGCATCCCAGCCTGCTGTCGCCGACACTCCCAGTCTCTCCCCGACCCCTGCCCCGACTGGTACTGCCACACAACCGGCCCTCCAGACTCCGACCATCACACCAACCAGTACGCCCTTGCCCTATCCGTTATGGATCGACCCGTCTGTGCCAGATGCGCTGCGCGAGACTGTGCTGGAATGGAATTTGCCAGCCTCCGGGAGCGCATCCCTGGCCAGCCTGCAATTGGGCCTAGCCGCGCCATCGGATGCCAATAGATCTACCTGGATGTATGCGCTCGTTGCGCCCTTCCCGACGGTTTTGGATGGGGTCACGCTGGCGGAATTCGAGTCCGCCTGGAGCGCTTCATCATCCGGACCCCTGGCCGGCTCGCCGTTATGGATGACGGAATCCACCCTCAGCGCGCTGACTGCCCTTTTGGGTGAAGCAGGCGCGGGGGCGGTTAAGACCGTTCCAGCTGACGAATTGGTGGATGCCTTGTGGGAGAACCAGCCCGCCTGGGGCATCGTCCCGTTCGAGGCGCTCGATCCGAAATTGAAAGTGTTGACGGTCGATGAGCAGTCCCCGATCCGAAACGATTTTGATGAGTCAGCCTATCCACTTAAAATTGACTTTGCTCTGACCGGGAGCCAGGCTGCGTCGTTTGAGTTGCCGGCAACCAACCGGGAAGCGTCCAAGCTGAGCGTGGTGTTGATGACCGGCGTTACCGCAATGGTGCGGGCGACGGCCGTGCGCATGGAAATTGCCGGCCTGGATTACCCGGCCTGGAACATCGGCGATACGTTGAAGGCCGCTGACATCACGCATATCAGCAACGAAATTCCGTTTTACACGGGCTGTCCTTATCCTGACCCCCGCCAGGAAGGCCTGGTGTTTTGTAGCAATCCGAAGTACATCGAGTTGATGGAACTTGTTGGAACCGACGTGGTGGAACTGACCGGAAATCACTTTCAGGATTATGGCTCGCCGGCTACCCTGCAAACCTTGGAAATGTACAAAGAGCGTCAGTGGCCTTACTACGGCGGCGGCGCCGATCTGGAAGATGCGCGCAAGCCTGCTCTGCTGATACATAACAGCAATCGCTTTGCCTTCATCGGTTGTAACCCTATTGGGCCGGGCATTGCCTGGGCTACCGAGGATGAACCCGGTGCAGCGCCCTGCGATGATTATGAGTGGATGAAGGCCGAGATCGCCGACCTGACCGGAAGGGGATACATCGTCATTGCCACGTTCCAGTATATTGAATATTATGAGCCGGTGCCTACTGAACAACACGTCAGTGATTTTCGCGCGATAGTTGAAGCCGGTGCAACGATCGTGAACGGCAGCCAGGCGCATATCCCGCAGGCGATGGAATTTTACAATAGCGCCTTTATCCACTATGGATTGGGCAACCTGTTCTTCGATCAGATGGACGGCCCCTCGCGCCGCGAGATGCTGGACCGGCATGTCTTTTACAATGGACGTTATGTCAGCACCGAGTTGGTTACTGCCATGCTGGAAGATTTTGCCCGTCCGCGCCCAATGCGAGCGGATGAGCGCAAGACGTTTTTGGAGACCATGTTTGAAGTGAGTGGTTGGTGATATGAAGATATACGACATCTCCCTGACAATTTCTCCCGACCTGCCGGTCTGGCCGGATGACCCGCCGATTGAATTAGAGTTGGTTGAATCGATGGATGCGGGCGCACATGCCAACGTCTCGCGCTTGAGTGCAGGCGTACATACGGGCACACACGTCGATGCACCGCATCATTTCCTGAACGATGGGCGCACCATCGAGCAATTACCATTGGACATGTTGACCGGTCCGTGCTATGTGACCCAGCTGCCCGATGGCGTGGAATCCATCACGGCCGAAGCCTTGGAAGGTATGTCACTGCCCGCAAACATCACGCGCGTCTTGTTTGGGACGAGCAATTCCCGGTTCTGGTCGCGCGGCGAGAAAGAGTTCCAGGAAGATTTCGTAGCCGTCGCGGAAGATGGCGCGCGTTGGCTGGTGGATCGTGGTATCCGCCTCGTAGGCGTGGACTATCTGTCCGTTGCCCCTTATGGGGATTCGGTCCCAACTCATACGGTTTTGTTGCAGGCAGGGGTTGTGGTCGTGGAAGGGTTGGACTTATCTGCTGTACATCGCGGTTTTTATGATTTGTATTGCCTGCCGCTTAAATTGCTCGGCTCGGACGGCGCCCCCGCACGAGCGATCCTGATCCAGAAATAATGTAAACGGTGGCCAAGGTTGCGATGAGTACAAAAAGAGCAAAACGTTACTTTGGTATGACAATTGCACAGCTTCTTATTTTGAGTTGCCTGGCTATTGTTGCTTGCGGGACGATTGCCGGGGGATTTGTATTCTTCAGTGGCGCTACCGGCGGCGGATTTTCGATTTTCCCTTCCCCAGAGCCTACCTCAACACCACAGCCAACCTTCACGCCCTATCTGACCGAAACCCCAACCTTGATGCTGACCGCCACACTCATTCCTTATGAAGAATTAATTCCACCCGGTTGGGATCAGTACACCACCGCAACCATTGAACTCTGGGTGCCTCCGCAATTCCAGCTGGTTGATGTTGAACAAAAACGGCAGGACCGCATCGAATTTTACAAAGACCTGGGCTATGATGAGATCGCCAGGAAATTGGAAGAAAATCCTCCCGCCTACGTATTCTGGTTCGAGAAGTCCGAACCGGGTACGACACTGTATGCCGCCAATATCACGGTTGCGCCAATGCTCATGACCGCCGGAAACCTGGATGAATTCCTGGATCAGGAATATGAAAGCGGTCCCCAGGAATTCATCGTTGTCAACCGTCAGGATTTCCAGGTTGGCAATTATGAGGCCAGACGGGTATTGCTGGAAGCCAATCTAAGTAATATCTATATTGGTGTGGCTCAATACGCCATCTTCGATGGCGTCAATGTCTGGATCATCGATTGTGGGTCACACTTCAACGATTTTTACACCTGGCTGCCTGAGTTTGACAAGGTTGCGCGCACATTTCATGTGCTTGACCAGTAAAACGCACATCCCTATTCCTTGACCGGCAGCGTATAACCCCCGTCGACGACAATCGTCTGCCCGCGGATCATGGCGGCGGCAGGTGTGCACAGGAATCCCACCACTTGCGCCACTTCCTCCGGCTGGACCAATCTGCCAGCCGGGACCAGTTCGATGAATTTTTTCAGGATATTTTCCTGTCCGCCCATCGTAGCAAAGTGATGCAGCGCGTCCGTTTCGACCACCCCCGGCGAGACGGCGTTGACGACGATGTTCTTCGGCGCAAGCTCGACGGCCAGGTAGCGGGTCAGCGCTTCCAAGGCGGCCTTGCTGGCGCCAACGACCACATAATCGGGCAGGACGCGCGTCGCCCCAGCGCTCGAGATACTGACGATATGCCCGCCGCCGCGCGCCTCCATCAACGGGGCGGCCTGCTGTGCCCCGAAAAGCAGACTCCGGGCGTTGATGTTCATCGTCCAATCCCAGCCCTTGGGCTTTTGCTCCATGACCGGGCGGTTATAGCCCGAAGCGGCGTTGTGGACGAAGATGTCCAATCCGCCAAACTCTCTTTCCGTTTCATCGAACAAGCGCTTTAGATCATCTAAATCCCCTACATCTGCCTTGACGAGCAGGGCACGGCGACCGAGCTTCTCGATCTCATGGGCCGTCTCTTCGGCGGGGACGCGGTTGCGGAAAAAATTGACGATCACGTCCGCGCCGTTTTGGGCGAAGTATAGCGCGATCGCGCGCCCGATCCCGCGA
>CAZLOC010000015.1:0-16261 GCA_964560935.1 uncultured Anaerolineaceae bacterium
CCAACGCGTTCGGCCAGGGCTTGTGTGATGTCAACTTCGTCTGGGTCCCATTCCCGATTTTCTGGCAGGCTGATGTTTATGGTGCCGATGACTTGGTTGCGTAGTTTGATCGGAACAGCCAACGCTGCATTTTTTGTTTTCTTCCCATCCGAGCCTAGCGATATCTGACCGGTCTTTTTGGCTTTGCGAATTTCAACACTTTTGAGCGGGTTTTCGAGCGGGCGTATAGAGGCGCCGGAGAGTTCATAGCCAACCATCTCTCGCTTTTTTGCTATTTGTTGCCAGGCCTCCAGTATGGATTCTGAGAGGGTGGTTTGTGCCTCTGCCAGCACACGCTGCGACTCTTCAAATAGACGCGCGTTTTCGATAGCGATACTGACCTCGTCGGCGAGAATGGATAACACTTCTACGTCATCCTCTGAGAACGCATTTGGTTCGCTGCTTTGCACATCCAGTGCGCCGGCGATAGTCGTGCCAACTCGAAGCGGCAGAGCCATTTCAGAGCGAGTTTCCGGGAGGTCAGGATTGTTGAAGAAAACAGTATCAGCTCCAGTATCCAAGGCAATACGCGGATTACCCGTCGATGTGACATAACCTACGATGCCGGTTTGCCCTACACCCAGGCGGTGTTTGCGAGCCAGCATGCGTTGCCCGCCTTCACTGTTGGCAGCACTGAGCACGGCGTACTGGCGACTTTCATCCAACAGGAACAGGCCAACATGATAGAAATTAAATTGCCGGCTGATCATTTGTGTAATTCTGGGAAGCAGCGTTTCCAGTTCCTGGATGGAGGAAATTGTTCGGGCCAATAGCGCGACGGATTCGAATTGTTTCGAACGTTTCTGGAGTTGTTGTGAACTTTCTTCCAATTTTGCTGTGCGCTCTGCCACGAGTAATTCCAGATTTACTTTTATCTCTTCCAGTTCGCGATTCTTCTGGATCGCAGTCTGTTCGTTTAACTGTGCTTGGTTTCGACTCTGAGAGAGGACATGCATTGTTATATAAAGTACAAAAGCAGTTAAGAAGAGGGGAGCGGAATACCTGATCAAGTAAAGATAATCGTAGTTAGAGAAAGAAGGGACAATCTGGCCATTGACCTCGCCGTAAGCCAGACCAAACATCGAAGCAATGGCAAGTATCGCGGATACAATGATTGCCCGCTTACCTAATAATAAACCTCCCAGGGCGATGATCATAGAATAAGCGAGAATGGTCAAATCATGGAGCCCATCCCCATTCCAAAGAATGTAATGCAAACCAATGAAGCTGCTAGCGACCAACATCCAACTAGAAAAACTGACATAGCCGAGCCGTGTTAGACCCAATAAAACCAAGAAGATTAGAATAACCCCAGTGGATGCAATGTACAATGATGTGTTATCCGTTGGACCAGAAGAGATAACATTGGCGGCAATTAAAGTGAATACATTTCCGATGATTGTGAAAGTAATAATCGCATACAGGATCCTGGCTGTGCGCGTCTTTTCAGCATCTTCAAATTTAGGCGAGGCGATAAAATTTTTGATTTTTATCCACATGATGGTTACCTTGCAATTTGTATAGGGTTGCTTTTATCGGTTTCTTGTGGAGCTAGCCTTGTAGCATTCATAAAGATCTCCAGACACTATTCCTTCTCAACTTGAATGCTGATTTCTGCGCCAGGCAGGATGCGTCCCATTTCGCGCAGGGTGGTTTGCAGGATGTTGTCCAGGTTGATCGCAGCACCGATCTTGGCTGAGATCTCGCCGATGACCTGCTCTTTTGCTGCGCTTTTCCGGCTTTCCACAACCAGGCGCGCGTTTTCGGCTGCCAACGCCACACGTTCAGCGGTAGCTCGAATGATGGCGATTTCATTCTCCGTCCATTGATACCCGGCAGAGACTGGTTTAATCCGCAGTCTTCCGATCGATTCGCCTCGGAGTTGTAATGGAACGGAAAACGCACCTTTCTGACTTTCGGCTTGCTGGTCTTTTGTATACTGGGTCAGTGGCTCAGGCTTGGTTCCATCAAAGCGATAGCCGACAATTGGCGCGAAACGGCGGACATTCGCCCAGGCCTCCCCGGTCAATTGACGATAGGCCGTTTCGGCTTGTGCCAACGCCTCGCGCGATTCCTCGTATAGACGGGCGTTTTGTATAGCGGTACTGACCTGGTCTGTCAGCGCGGACAAGATGTTGACATCTTCGTGTGTGAATGCGTTCTGTTCGGTGCTTTGCACGTCCAGTGCGCCGACGACTTTGCCGCCAATAGTGAGCGGCAAGGCCATCTCGGAACGCGTTTCAGGCAGGTCAGGATTGTTAAAGAAGACAGCGTCAGCGCCGGTATCCAGCGCGATGCGCGGGTTGCCGGTCGCAGTAACATAGCCCACAATACCGGTCTGGCCGACTTCCAGACGGTGTCGGCGGGCCAGCATGCGTCGTCCCCCCTCGCTATTCGCGGCGCGCAGGACCGCATATTGATTATTCTCGTCTAGCAGGAAAACGCCCACATGGTAGAAGCCAAAATGCTGGCTGATCATGCGAGTGATGCGTGGCAGCAATTCTGCCTGATCTTGAATGGAGCTGATGACGCGCGAAACCTGCGCGATGGCTTCGAATTGTTCCGCGCGACGCTTGAGCTGCTGGGTGGCGGCTTCCAACTCACCTGTGCGTTCAGCCACGCGTTGTTCCAGGTTGCCGATGAAGCCTCGTAACTGTGCAGTCATGCTGTTAAAGGCATTGGCCAGACGAACGGTTTCATTCGGTCCACCGACTGTGGCTGCCAGCTCAATATTTCCTTCAGAAATCTGAGTAGCAGTATCGGTCAGATCGGTTAATGGCACAGCCAGTCGTCGTGCGGCAATAATCCCGAGCAAGCCGGCCAGGACGGCCATACTCAAAGTGACTAATATAGACCATACTCCCTGTTTGATGACATTTTGGTAAGCTTCTTGCCAGGGCAGTTCGGTAACAACGGCCCAATCTGGGCTTCCCAGAGGTACAAAGGTGGTAACAACAGTCGCTCCATTGATTCCTTGAGACAAGCTGATCGGAATTTGGTCCCCCGGGGCCGCGTCCCTGTTAACGAATTCGCCGACTTTTTCAAGATTAGCTAAGTTTTCGCCTTTTATAACACGGCTAATATCATTGAAGGCAATCAAGTTGCCCTGTCTGTCTACTATGTAGGCAATACCGCTTTTGCCAATACGGAGTTGATTGACCAAATTCCATATGAACTTAAGGTTCAACTCAGCTACTACTGTTCCTTTGAAATCTCCCAATGTGTTCGTTACAGGGACCGCGAGAAAAATCAAAGGTTCACTGGTTGCATTATCAATGTAAATTGGGCTAATGTATCTCTGACCTTTTTCGATCACGGTCAACATCTCGATCTCTGTCTGCATTTGTGTGTTGAACTGTTCATACTCTGTTTGCGAAATACGCGCAGCGTGTGCTGTTTCGTTTCCCACAATATTTAGGAAGATTACCTGTCGGAATGCGGGTTGGAAGCCCAGCACACTTTCAAGAACTGCCTTTTGCTGCTCCGGAGAGATCTTTGATAGGTCTGTGAGTTCGACTATTGCCTCAAGTGATCTGAAATTATCCTCAATGTAATTGCTCACGGTTTTACTGGCTTCTTGAGCCACGAGCAATTGCTGGCTGGAAATGGCAGCCTGTTGAGTTTGAATGTTCGAGAAAAGTTGCAACCCACTGGAAATCAGGAGTATCACCGCGCTCAAAGTAAAAAAGGCAGTTGCGAGGGTGGCGGCCAAGCTCCGTGCGGTTTGTTTTTTTTCTGTGCTCATTCGGCTTTTTCCTCTTTTTCCAGGTCAGAACCAAGTTCCAGCACGACTTCCGCGCCGCCCATTCTGCGTCCCAACTGCTGCACAGCTGTACGCAGGATGTCCTCCATGTCACTAAAGGTGCTGATGCTGGCTGATAGGTCACCAATTACGCGCTCCCGAGTAGCGCGTAATTGGGCATCTTCCAGCAGGCGGGCAGTTTCAAGGGTCAAGGCTGTCCTTTCTGCGGCGGCCCGCGCCAGGGCTATTTCATCTTCTGTCCAATTGTGGTCCGGGTCGATAGCGCTTAATTTGAGTTTTCCGATGGTTTGCCCCCGTAGCACTAATGGGATATCAAAGGAGGCATCATCTTTCGATGTTTTGGTGACCGGTTTCGACGTGGTGCCGTCGTATTCGAAGCCCAGCACCTTCCTTTGCGCTGTAAACTGTTGCCAGGCCTGACCCGTCATCTGGCGGTGTGCGGCTTCCGTTGCTTGTACAGCTTTGCGGCTCCGCTCAAACGAGCGTGCATTTTGGATTGCGATGGCAACTTGATCTGCGAGAATGGACAATGTTTGAATGTCTTCGTTTCCAAAGGCGTTCGGCTGCGTAGATTGCAGGTCCAGTGCGCCGAACGTCTGACCAGCAATTATTAACGGTAGCGCGATTTCTGAACGCGTATCAGGTAAGTCCGGGTTGTCAAAATAGACTGCATCCTCACCGACGTCCAAGGCAATACGTGCCTTACCCGTGGATGTGGCATACCCAACGATACCTTGCGCGCCAACTCTCAGGCGATGCCCACGGGCCAGCATATTTTGTCCGCCTGCACTGTTGGCTGCCTGTAGAATCGCGTTTTCTCCCCTTTCGTCAACCAGGAAAATACCAGTGTGATAAATGCTAAAGCGTTCACTGATCAGGTCCGTAACGCGAGGTAGCAATTCGCCCAGGTTTTGAATACCTGAAATAGTTTGCGAAACTTGTGAAATCGTTTGTAGTTGTGCAACCCTGTTTTGCAGTTCCGCCGTGCGTTGATCAACGCGTTGCTCCAATTCTCTTTGCAATTGTTGCAATTCTAGGTTGGCTTCCTTTTGTGTTTGTGCGTTTGATTCGACTTCACGCAGGCTAAGCGAGAGGCGTTGGATAATTACATGTAAGACTCCGGCAGTCATAAAGAATAGAACTGCAGCGACACCGACATCGTCGTAACCCGTCCGGCTGGTGGCTGAGAATGGGCTGATGCCATTTATGTCTGCGAATCCAATTCCAAACGCGGCTATGGAGGTCAGCAGCGCAAACATAAAGGATCCGCGTATACCCATTAACAGGCCTGCCAAGATGATAATAACGGGGAAACCGGCAACAGAAATATGGTGCAACCCGCCTCGACTATAAGCGATAAATGTTGCCATAAGCATTAGCATCCCGGGAACCAATACTCTTCCGGGGGTGGTGACCCCGCGCCTGGCAAGTAAGGTTGCCCCTAAGCTGATCAGCGCTGAAATTGCCAGCCCCCATACTGTAGTTGGGGTATCGCCGGGAATGGCAATGGCGCCAGCGATGACAATCAAACCTATGGTGGTGATCGCCAGAATGTTGATCACCATCCGGTCGGTTGTCAACTGGACTTCTGCTTTTTTTGTCGGCTTGGACAGGGCAGCATCACTCATATCAAATCTCCTGCGATCCTTCCTGTTCTATGTCGGCGCTGAGTTCAACAGCAACCTTTACTCCGCTAAGTTGACGGCCTAATTCCATGACGGCGGTGCGCAGGATAGCTTCCATGTCGGTGCTTGCTCCGATATTGGTTGTTATTTCACTGATGGCGCGCTCACGCGTAGCACGCCGTTGCGCCTCCTGATATAGACGAGCGCTATCCAGAGTGTTGCCGAGTTGTGCAGATAATGCTTCAATATCCTCAATTTCATCTGGAGCCCAGGGCTCCGCATCGAAAGGCTTGACGAGACGCATTGTTGCAACGGTTTGCCCGCGAACGCTGATTGGCATGTTAAGAGTTTTTTGATCTGCACTGAGCACGCCTTCACCATCAAGAAGGGTACGTTGCATGGTTGTATCCAATTCATTGGGGACCGGTGCCACCTCGCCATTCATCAAGCTGACATATCCCAACCCGTCAACATTTTGGAGCAAGGACTGCCAACCTGCCTGGCTAATATCTCCCGTGGCTTTGCGAGCCAGCATGAGTGCCTCTTGCGAATCGCGTAGCAAGCGTGCGTTTTGCACTGCTATGGCCAATTGATCTGCCAGCACCTGAAGAGTGGGAATATCCTCTTCTGAAAAGACGTTGGCCTCGACGCTTTGGATATCCAGGACCCCCAGAGTTTCTCCGCCTGCATTCAGTGGGAGAGCCATCTCTGAGCGGGTTTTAGGCAGGTCTGGATTGTTAAAGTAGACCGCATCCTCGCCCACATCCAGCGCGATGCGTGCCTGGCCTGTGCCTGCCACCGTGCCGACGATCCCTTCCATGCCCACACTTAACTTGTGTCCGCGTTCCAGCATTTTCGCGCCCTCACTGCTGTTGGAAGCCCGCAAAATCGCATACTTGCGGCGCGTGTCTAGCAGGAATATGCCAATATGATAGAAGTCAAATCGATCGCTGATGAGGTGCGAAGTTCTGGTGAGAAGTTCCTCTAAATCGCGTTGCGCGGCAACGGATTTGCCGACCTCCGCAACAGCCTGGATTTGAGCTATGCGCCTTTCAATAAGCTGTGTCCGTTCTGCAACACGCTCTTCGAGGGTCAAAATCAGGCCCTGCGCTGTGGATGCCATGCTGTTTAGCGTTCTGGCCAACAGGCCGATTTCATCATTTGTGATTACAGCGGCTCGCGTGTCCAGATTGCCTTCCGCTACTTCTTCAGCCGCTTTTGTCAATTTTCCTAATGGGGCAGTGATCGAGTTTCCTATGCCATAGGCAGCCAGTCCTGCCAGTGATAACAGGAACAGGCTGACGCCTGCAGCGCTGAAAAGGGTCTTGCGGGTTTCTTCTTCCACGGTTGTGGTTGTGGCGACAAAATCCTGAAGAACCTCCTCTTCGGAAACTACAATACCAAGACTATACTCAATGAAAGGGATGGACTGATAGGCAATATACCGGTTGACGCCATTGATTGTTACTTGTCTGACACCGGTTTGTCCACTCGTCATTTTAGCCAGCACTTCAAACACATCTAAGGGTACACGATTGAGCAAAGAAAGATTGTCAAAGTCTCCACTTTGCATCTCCTCTTCGGTCAGGTTGAAATCGGCAAACCCTTTGTCGGGCATGGCAATTACTCTGCCTTCTTTATCGATGAGAAATCCATAGCCGCTTCTGCCAATGGCAATGCTCGAAACTTGCTGGGTGATGTTGGTTAACAAAACATCAATTGCGGCCACGCCACGGAATTCGTTGCTGTTGTCGTACACAGGAATGCTACTGGTGATTACCAATCCGTTTAATGCGGCATCCTGGTAGGGTGTTGACCAAACAGCTTTGGTATCTAAATCCGGCGATTCTATCGCGCCAGTGAACCATGGCCTGGTGGTGACATCGAAACCTGGAGGTACGATGGCTGCCAGATCAATGTTTGGGTAATACACTGTTTCGCCGCGCTTGCCACCAAAATAGATTGCAATAATCTCTGGATTCGTCTCAAGCAGGGATAGCGTAAGATCATCCAATCCCTTCAATGCGACCAGTTCCCTTGCGATATCATTCCGTATCACAGCGTGCGCAGGGATAAAAATAGATGCGGGTTCAGTGTTCGCATTGTCCCAATTCCCATTGGGGAGTTGGGATAACTTGTCGAAGGCATTCCATTCGCTCTCTCCAAGTACGATCTTTTTATCATTGGAGATGATCGTTCCGGCTGTATTTCCAAAGAATTCAATCGCATTTCTTATTGTCGAAAAGAAAAGATGGGTTGTGTTTGCTTCTCGCGATACGGTAGCGGCCAATCTATTTTCGATTTCCTGGTTGACGCTGACACCCACTTGGTTTACAAGAAAATCATTTGTTGCTTGGGAGCGATAAAATACAAAATATCCCATGGCAGCTACTGTCAGGAGAACGATCAGGAAGTTCCCCAGAAGGATTTTTGCCCTCAGGGAAAAAACGCCGCGTTGCCCGGTATTTTTTTTCGGCACTTGTGTAGTTAAAGATTCATTCATAGTCTTTATCCATGGATGCTATGAGGAGGTTGCCTGATGAGGGTTCTTTGTGTCGTCCGGCTTGTCTTGGGGTATCAAGCGTACCTCGGCCTCTTCTAGCATTAAAGTGGATTGAATTTCCCGCACGAATGTTCGCAATACCATATCTAAATCAAGGGTTTCACGTATGCGATTAGCAATGCCTGCAATAGCTTGCTCGCGTTCAGCACGTTGTCGCGTGTGTTCAACCAATCGGATATTTTCCAGGGCTAATGCGGTTTGGGTTGCAACCTCGGCGGCCACAGTCTCTTCTTGGGCGGTCCAGCTTTGGAACTCATCTTTGCGTTGGAGAGAAATCTTCCCAATTTTCTCTCCACGTAGCACCAACGGGATTTCCAAAACATTTTTCCCCTTTGGTGGAGTAGATTTCATAATGGGGTGAAGACCAGTTGCCGAATAGTGGTATGCAGGTTTTTGTGAGGCCGATTCCGCTTGCCAATTTTGGCGGATCTCTACGCCAGAGGCGATTTCGAGTTGTGAGATAATCAATTGGCTTTCGGTAAGCAGACGAGCATTCTCTATTGTCACAGCAATTTGATCTGCCAAAGATTGAAACACATCAATGTCTTCGTGCTGAAAAGCTTGTGTCTCGGAAGACTGCAGGTCTAATACGCCAATAACTTTGTTGTGCACGATAAGAGGAAGAGATAGCTCGGAACGGGTTTCGGGAAGCTCCGTATTTTTTAGAAAAACGGTATCTCCATTAACATCCAGAGCAATACGCGGCTTCATCTCGGCAGCTACCAATCCTATGGCGCCTTGCGTGCCAATGTGCAGTCTGTGTCCGCGCTCCAGCAATAATTTACCGCCCTCTGACGAAGCGGCTTGCAAGATGGCATAGTCGCCGCGCTCATTGATGAGATAAATACCTGCATGATAAAGGTCAAACTGTTTCGCAATTATATTGACAGCGCTGCTCAAGATTTTATCCAGCTCCTGAATCTCAGCTGTTTGGCGCGCGACAAAAGCAGAAGCACTTAATTGATCTGTTTTTCGGGCAAGCTCCTTCGTCCTCTCGGCAATGCGGTTTTCCAGTTCCATTTTTGATTCGCGCAACGCGTCAACCATGGTTTCATTCTGCGTTTGTGCTTGTTTGAAACCATTTTGTAGCATTCGTAAACCTGTGATCACCGCCAATGAAACTAGAGGGTGTAATACGCCATCGGTAATCCAATTTTCCAGACTCCCTACAGTAGATAAAGGATCTAATAATGAAAAGTGTCCATTGAGTACAAGGTAACCCATCACAATTATTGCTGCCTCACTCAAACCGATTGCAACCAGACCGCTGCGCGGACCGATGAGAAGCGCCGAAAGGGTCACATACGCTAATAAGAAAAACAGACTATCTCCACGAATGCCGGCATTTGCCATACTGCTAATCCCTAGAATGAGAGGCAGTGCAACGAAAACTCCGGCCTTGATAAGATATGGCAGACGAAGCACGATTGTTGCTGCAAGTGTTATAAATGCTCCAATGTAAATACTCTGTAAGATTAAATCGTCTGTGCTCAACAGTGCGGGAATTACCGCGAAAATCCCAAATACAGCAGCGATGATCAGAATTCTTTGCAGGAACTGTTCTCGCCAGTCATCTTGCACAAAGCTGTTATTCTGTTGTGTAACAGGGGCAGGGGTGGAGTGGCTCATGAGTCGCCTCTATTCTCCCTCGATATTTAGTTCGATCGTTGCTTCTGTCGCATCTAAGATTTGACCAAGCTCGCGAACTGTCGTTTGGAGAATACCATCTATAGTTGTCGATGACCAAATCTTGTTGGTGATTTCGGTTACAAATTTCTCTCGTATGGCAGTACTTTGGCTTTCATCTAGCAGGCGTGCGTTTTCAAGCGCCAGAGCGGTTTGGGTGGCAATTGCCTCGAGCCAATTTCGTTCTTCGAGAGAGAAAATTTCGTCTCCCTCTAAGCGAAGCTGCCCGATCACTTGATCGCGAAGAGCGATTGGCACCTCAACAAGGTTTTTTTTATCTCCAGCGCTGCCATCGCCCACAACCAGTGACATTTCGCCGCCTGGCAAGCTGGCATCAATCCATGCTTCGCGTAAGTATTGTTTCTGGATATTACGCATTTCTTGCAAGTTTTGGTTGGTCTCTTGGAACAGGCGTGCGTTGTCGAGAGAGATAGCAACCTGGTTTGCCATGTTTTGCAGCGTTTCGATATCTTGTTCGCTAAAAGCAGCCTTTTGGGAAGAGTGCACATCCAGTGTGCCTAAGATGCGGTCGCCTACGTACAGGGGCAGAGAAATTTCTGAACGCGTGTAGGGTAGTAAGGGATAATTGAAACGCACTGCTTTTTCACCGACGTCCAATACGATTTGAGCCTGACGACTTCGAATGGTTCTGCCGGTAATATTTGATTGATCAATTACAAGGCGATGTTTACTTTCCTTTAGAACTCGACCTGCTTCCCCGGTTGCATCCTTGAGTTCCGCCCATTTATTGGTTTGGTCTATTATATAGATTGCAGAGTAATAATACCCAAACTCTTCGGTGATCAAATTAACAACACGCTTGATGAGTCCGTCAGGGTCGAGAATGGATGTCGCAACGCGCCCTACTTCATTGATAGCTTTAAGCTGCGCCGTTCGCTCCTCCACCATCTTTTCCAGTCCGCTTTGTAAATCTTGTAGCCGGGCAACCATGCGGTTGAAATAGACGGCCAGCTTGCTGGTTTCGTCAGTTGAAACCACAGGCATGCGCGCGTTTAAGTCGCCGTTTTCGACCTTTTGAAAAGATTCCAATAATTGCTGCAATGGATCCGAGATGGAGCGCGAGAAGAGGAATGCTAAACTGACCGCAAATAGTATGGCGAAGCCACTTACCAAGATTGATTGTATTTGTAAGTCGGCGAGAACTTCGATGGAACCAATTTCTTCGTAAAGCACTCGTGTTGTTTGGTGATAGCCAATGGGGGCAATCAACAAGACAGAAATGAGCAATGATATGAAAACGATCGCCAGGATTTTGTACAAAATCCCGACTTTGCTCAGGCCTGATAATTGTTGCGAATAGTCTTTTGGAAGCAGAAGACTCCGGACGGGGATCATGAGGCTGTCGAGGAGCACTGTAGATAAGGGCACGAACGCCAAAATCGTAATGAGTCCCGCAATGAAACTATAGATTGCCTGGTCTCGGGATGCAATTCCAGGGTGGCTCAGTAGAACTGCTTTTGGTATAACGATAAAACTGAATGATATGACGGTCGCCGTAAGCGCATATTTCCAAATAATATTGTGAGCCAATTTCCAGGCTTCATAGCTGTCATCTTTACTGAAAAGCTCCGGGTTGTGCTTCCAGGTGTTCAGGCGAGCGCGCAAGTTTCGTGTGAGAATAAAAACGGCGGCAACTAGAATTGTTATTACTGCCGGGATGACTATTATTTCAATATGCCTGAGCAGTTCGGTTGTTTCTGGCGAGTAATCGGCGTTTAGTTGTTCAAATATTGCGCCAAAGAGTGTAGTAACGGAAGCTGCAACTTGCGCGAAAAGCGTAACAATGACGATGTACCATCCACCGGTTCTGGTCATCAGACGCCAAAGAATACTCTGTGTAAACTTAGATTTCTCCATAATTTTGTTATCCCTTGCTGCTTGACGTCTTTCTGCTGACTGGAGTAGCATCGCCCTTTTGGATACCAAGGGTGATTTGGGTTTTGTGGGCTCCTGTAGCGCGCCTGATCTCATCTATGGTTGTAGAAAGGATTGTGTGCATGTCTGTTGAGCGTCGAATCTTGCTGGTAATCTCGTACAACAAGCGTTCACGTTCTGCCTGCTTGCGGATTTGTTCTACGAGTCTAGTGTTTGCAATGATTGCTGCCAGGCTACCTGCCAGCGTTCCCAACATTTCCTCGTCATTTTCCGTGTACGCTGCTACCAGCTCGCTTTCGACATTGAGTACGCCTAGAATATCGTTTCGGAAGATTAGCGGCAGGGCTAATTCTGAACGGGTATTTGCGCTGGCCTGAATATAGCGCGCGTCCTGGGTGACGTCGTCAACGCGCAGAGGTTTTCGATGTGCAGCAACCCAACCAGTAATCCCGGAGCCGAACGGAATAGTCAGGCCAGTTGCCTCTTCCGAATAACCGACCCAGGCCTTGGTTACCAGGTTATTCTGCTCTGCGTCTGCAAGTAGTATGGCGACGCGATCGCCTCCTAGTGTGACTTGCAATCCCTCGACTGCGCTGGCAAGGGATTCGTCCAGGGTTGTGCCAGAGGCTGCCGAAGTTGTAATATGATGTAGCAGTCGGTGTTGCGATAAGTGTTCTTGGGTTTCCGCAAAGAGTTCCGTGTTGTTCACTGCAATCGCTACTTGATCCGCCAGAGTTTGCAAAGTGTTTAAGTCGTTTGGGCTGAATGAGAATGGGATCGTACTTTGCACATCGAGAACGCCAAGAATTCGATCTCCAATTTTTAACGGAATCGCTGCCTCTGCTCGCGTACCAGGTAACAGATCATTTGGTAAATATGTGGCGTCTTTTGTTGTATCGTTGACAAGCAATGGCTCACCCTGACCGGCCACAAATCCGACAACCGATTTCGAGCCTATTGCAAGCTTGTGACCGATGCGTTTCATCTGTGCGCCTGCTTCGCCTGTCGCTTCACGAATTACAACATTGCTGCCAGTATTGTCCACCAAGAAAATGGCAGCGTAGTAAAAGGCAAAACGATCGTGGATCAGGTTAACGGCTTTAAGTAATAGTTCATCAAGATCAAGGGCGCTGCTAATATCGCGTGCTATTTCTGCAGCAGTTTGGATTTTTGCGATTTGATTTCGGCTTTCATCCAACGCACGAGCATTGAAAAGTATTCCGGCAACCTGATTAGCTAGAGCGCTGAGGTGCTCTAAATGATCCTGGGTAAATGCTTTTTCTTTTTCAAGGTCCTGGACGATCAGCACGCCAATTGCTTGGTTTTCGATGACAAGGGGCACGCCCATCCAAGACTTGGCAGGTTTGCCTATCACGTTGGCTCCCAGTGCTTTCGCCTGATCTTGGATGTTCTCATTTAACAGAAGAGGTTGTCTGGTCCGAATGAGGATCGATGTTAGGCCCTCACCGATTGGGAATGTTTCGATCGTTCGAATCGTTCCTTCTTCGTAAGTATAGGGTATTCGAATAGAATCCGTCTTTTCATCGCACAAGGCCCCTGTAAATGCAAAATCGCCGATTGATTTCTTGATTTGCTCGTGTAATGCGGCAAAAAATGCAGTTGTATCCCAGGGTGTATTCATCGCTGATGTGATCGCGATCAGCGCTTCCGCTTCAGCAAAGGATTCTTTTGCTTTCTCAACTGATGCGACCTGTTCAAAAACTGCGCAAGCAAGTTTTATCAGATTTGCACAGTCCTGAATATTTTTTTGAGTCAAGGGGTGGCCTTCGTAACAACCAACCATAACAAGTCCGTGAAAGCCCATCTCGCTCGATACTTGAAAAAAGGATACTTTGTCAAAGCTTAAGTTAGATGCAAAATCAAATAATTCCGGGATCGTTTTCGTTTCACTTGAAACACTGAATATCTTTTCATCCCCGTTCAACCAGAACAGACTCTCGGGCATCGCCAGTAATTTTTCCTGAAGCTGGTCTGGCTTGACATCGATTATTGCAGGCAATTCATCCTGGTTGATATTCTTTTCGAGATTAGAAACAGCCAAGAGTTTAAGCGCAGCATCTTCAACAATGAATGTTGCGGATGGAAAAGGGATTCCCTCCAGCGCCTTTGCCAGCGTTTCCAGGGTGGATGAATAGATATTTGTCGTCATTGTAGATTAACTCAATTCCCAGACCGGGTCGCCGCCCAAAATACGGCGGATCTGTTCGGGGAATCGATCTGGGTCAAGAGGCTTCCCCAGAAATCCATCAAACCCCGCTGTTCGCGCTTTTTTGATTTGTTCCTCGTTAGCTTCAGCGGTAACTGCCACAATGGGAATGGACTTCAGGTGGTCAGACGCACGAATTTTTTTCAAAGCCCCATAACCGTCCTCGTAAGGCAGACGGATATCCATCAAAATGAGATCCAGGCGTGGGAGGGTATCGGCATACTCTACTACCTCGTACCCTGACGTTTTCCACTCACAGTGTATGCCTAGATATCCTAACATGCGCGCAATCAATACGAAATTGGAAACATTGTCCTCCACAACTAGGACTGTCGTATCCTTAGGAATGGGAACTCTCTTGGATTGCGTATCAGAAGTATTCGGCTCAAGATTTGCCATCTTAACTCCTCAAAAAATGCTCTATTTGATCTGAGAGCTTGTCGATATCGATTGGCTTTTGAATATATCCATCACAGCCTGCTTCCAACGAACGTTCACGGTCTCCGCGCATCACATTTGCGGTCAGGGCGATAATTGGGGTAGATTCGAATCGCGGGGTGTTTTTGATTTTTGCAGTGAGAGAATAACCATCCATATCTGGCATGTTGATATCCATCAGGATCAAATCCGGCCGTGTGGTTTTAAGGATTTCCATGGCTTGTGTGGCATTGGCGGCCTCAATAAGGATATACCCTTCGGCCGTCAATATCCTGCGCACAAGTGTTCTGTTATCGAGATTGTCTTCGACATACAATATGGTGGCGTTGGTTGACATAATTGGTTTCTCCGATTTTGATTGTACTTGCAGGGTTTTTGTGTTTCCATATCAGCACCCTTGCAAAAATCTTTCAAAACGGTAATTAAGAGAAAACACGGTTCCGACGGAACCGTGTTTTTGTGAGCGGGTGATGGGATTCGAACCCACGGATGGTAGCTTGGGAAGCTACTGCCTTACCACTTGGCTACACCCGCAATGATTTGACTGTCCCCAAATTTTAGCCCCATTTATAAAAACCGTCAAACAGTTAGAAACTGGACCGTATCTCGATAAAATGCGTTTCGCTCACTCCCTCGATTGTAAATATCAACCTGCCGGCTCCCTTTCCCTTTGTTTCATCGATTTTCCATCTCCATGAACAGATTCCATTTTCGTTCGCAATGGTGTCCATGGCGCTTGCATCGCCGGATGGGGGAATATAAGTAAGTTCGCAACTTGTGCCGGGTGCTGCCTCGGCCGAAACGGTTACATAATTCTTGAAAAGCGCTTTTTGCGGGATATTCACGGCGAAGCTTTTTTCAGGAAAAGCTGTCGGTGTGCTTGGCGGTAGCGATGATTTTGTTTGGGATTGAAAAACAAACAGAACGACTAAAGCAACGAAGCCCATGAGGAATAGAGCAATCAGGCCTTTTGAAATTTTCCGCATCGGACTCATCCACTCACTGCTCCCGTTTGATGAGCTTGTTTGCCAGCTCTGTCAACGCCTCGCCAACTTCCCCCTGCGGGTCAGCTTCCCGCAAATTGTTCAGGGCCAGGGTTGTCATGTGGCGAGAGACGTCGTGCGTGTATTCATAAGCCCCCTCACTGGCAAGCAGCTTTGCCATTTCCTCAACCTCACCGGGGTGAATTGGGCCTTGCGCCCAGCGTTTGGCAAATTTGCCGCCCTGGCTTAGTCCATATAAAACGGGCAGGGATTTCTTGCCCTCCAGCAGGTCGCTGGCAGCGGATTTGCCTGTAATGGCCTCGTCCCCCCAGATGCCCAGAATATCATCCTGCACCTGAAAGGCCAAACCCAACGTATGACCAAACGAGCGATAGGCATCCTGTGCGGCTTCATCGGCGCCGCCGAGGATCGCGCCAATATGACAGCAAGCCGAGAGCAGGCCTGCGGTCTTGCCGGCGATCATTGGCCAATAATCTTCTACGGATAGGTCATTTCTCTCTTCATAAGACATATCCAGGAATTGGCCGCATGTCAGGTTGAGACAGGTAATGTGCAAGACAGTGGCTGCTTTGACGACAGTCTCTGCGGGGTAGTGCTGGCTCAAGTCCATCATTGCCTGGTTGGAAAGTACAAACAGCGCATCTCCAACATTGATCGCCATGGGCGCTCCCCAGATACTCCAGACAGTGGGTCGCCCACGCCGTTTCTCGGAGTTGTCCTGAATATCATCATGCACCAGGGAGAAATTGTGGACCAGCTCCACCGCGGCTGCGGCCGGAGCTGCGTGTAACCACTGTATATCACATGCTGCGGTAGTAAGAAGTACCATGAGAGGGCGAATTCGCTTCCCTGTCGCTTCCGGTCCCGCGCCTTCGCCCGTCCAGCCCATATGGTAGGTAAGCATCTCGTGGAAAGGCTCCGTGCGCGGCTCGTTTAGCCGGGCAATCTGGCGGTGAAGTTCGGCCTCGATCGCGGAAAGCATGTCTTGGGTCAATTTACTCATCGAATTTCTCTTGATTA
>CAZLOC010000015.1:16361-24882 GCA_964560935.1 uncultured Anaerolineaceae bacterium
TAGGGTTAGCGCGATTTTACCCCAGATTTTAGCAGTATCCGGAATATTAAAGGTTAAGAGCCAGTACCGGTATAACTGTTGACGCCTTTGGTCCAAATCCAATAAGTGACGGCAAACATACCTATTCCAATGATAGGGGAGAAGTATATCAGCGGTGAGATTTCTTCGGGGCGCAGGAATAGCTGTGACGGATAAAATGCGACGAAACCAATTGGGATGACGAAGGTAAATACGAATCGGAATGCGCCATCGAAGATGCTCATGGGGTAGGGAGAGAACTCACGCAATTTCCAGGCCAGGCCCAGGACTGGCCAGGCGTTGATCACCCAGAAGGCGGCACAGGTTGCAGCAACGATAATGGATATCTGCACCAGCGCGGCGCTAAAAAGGGTGATGAGTAGCAGGCCGAGGCGTAGAAGTGACCAATCCAGATTCAGTTGAACGGAGGCGTAAATCAGCAAGATGATCCCCACAAAAAACTGCGTGAGTCCTTTTAAGTCGAACATCTCTGACATATAGTAGAACATCATGTTCAGGGGACGGAAGTAGTATTTTAGGAAGGTGCCCTCTGCAACATGGAAGCGCAACTGCCAGAAATGGTCGAACAAAATTTGCATGGGCGAGATGGCGATCATGTAAAAGGCGTAGATGAAAACCATCTCCATGAGCGTCCAGCCGGCCAGGTCGGGGATGGAATCGAACAGCACCCAGAAGATGGCCAGCGTGGCAAGGCTGGAAAAGAACATCCCGATGGAGCTGATGATGAAGTCTGCGCGATATTGCATGCGGGCCTTGATGTATTGGGCTTCAATGATGAAGTACAAACGAAGGTATTCACCCATAGAGTGCATGCTACCCTCCGCTGATACGTAAAATTTTGATAGCCTGGTTGTAAAACAGGCGTGTGAGGATGAAGAGAGCAAGCACCCAAAACGCTTGCACGGCCAGCATAGGCCCGAAGGTTTCCCAACCCTGATTGGGACGAGTAACCATCATCAAGGGGGTATGGTAGATGGCCTGAAACGGTAGCGCCAGCAGGATTTTCTGGACGGCGTCCGGGAAAAACTGTAAGGGAAGTAACGCGCCGGAGAATACAGTGATGATGATCTCTTTCGTGATGCTGATACCCCAAATGGATTCGGTGTAGAAGGCCGACAAACCAACAAAGTAGTCAAAACAAAAGCTGATCAGGAAAGCCAACATGAGACTGAATGGGAATAAGATCAACCCAAGCCCCATAGTGACTTGAATTTTGAAAACCAGTGTCAGGATCAATATGGTGGGAATGCTAATAGCTGCCAGGTTCATCAATATGCCACCCAGGCTGGAGAATAAGGCGTACAGTTGGAAGTCCAGTGGTTTGGTCAGGTAGACAGCGATGATGCCTTCACGGATTTCGTTACCTATGATCCAATCTGCATAGGTCTTGAGCAAGATGAAGATTGCACTGCCCAGCGCTATATAGATAAAGGTCTCGTTGAATGTCATCCCGTGGATAACGTTAGCGTGCTGGTAAATGCTACTCCACAAATAATAGGCCACGCCCAGATAGATGACATTGCCGATGATGGTAAAGAAGAATCCGAAGCGGTAGGCCAGCCAGACCTGGAAATTGCCGCGCGTCAATGCCAGATATCTTTTCATCCCAGCGCTCCATCGTATATTTGCCTGACGACGGTTTCCATCGAAATCTCAACGATGCGCACATCATACACAGAGAAATTTGTCATCACCAGGCTGAGCACGTCTGAGAGATGTGTACGCGCCTGGTCGATGGTTACATCTGTCCAGTTTTCTTCTACCTCGGCGATCGTGATGCCGTGACCTGTACCGAAGTGTTCGTCGAATTTCCCGTGTAGTTCCTCCAGCGTGGATTCGGTAAAATCGTCGATTTGCAGTTTCAGGGTCCGGTATGCCCCGAAGAGGGCATTCACCTGTTTTACATTGCCATCATACAGGATTTTGCCCTTGTCGATAATGATGATGCGCTTGCAGAGCGCCTCTACATCGCCCAGGTCATGGGTGGTCAGGATGATGGTTGTCTTGCGTTTGCGATTGAGTTCCTGGATCACGGAACGGATTTTGGCCTTGATGGAAATATCCAGCCCGATGGTCGGTTCGTCCAGAAAAACAACCTGGGGGTTATGCAGGAAGGAGGCGGTGATGTCGCACAACATGCGTTGACCGAGCGAGAGCGTGCGCACTTGTTGCGTGTAAAGTGCTTTCAAGCCAACCAGTTCATTGAACATCCCCATGTGATCGTCAAAGGTTTTTTGGTCGACTTTGTAGATCTCCTTCAGGATTTTAAAAGACTCGATGACTGGCAAATCCCACCACAATTGCGTGCGCTGCCCAAAGACCACCCCCATGATTTGCGCCTGGCGGATGCGATTCTCGTAAGGCGCCAACCCATTGACCTGGATGGTGCCATCGCTCGGTTTCAGGATGCCGGTCATCATTTTGATGGTGGTGGATTTGCCAGCGCCATTTGGCCCAATGTAACCGACCATCTCGCCCGGTTCGATGTCGAACGAAATCCTGTCCACCGCTTTGACGGTGCGGTAGTCCCCCGAGAAGAGATCGCGGACTGCGCCCCCCAGCCCTTCGCGGCGGTTGAGGACTTTGAAATGTTTGCCTAAGTTTTCAATGTGGATCAGACTCATGGGTAGTATCCCCAAAACGAAAAGAATGCGTTATTTAGCACATATATTCTATCATAATGTTCGTTTTTTTTGTGAAGAAAATCTGGAATTTCATCCCGAGGTTTTATCAAAGTCCAGAATTATGTCACCCTGCCTGCACCGTGCGGCAGGCACGCGTGAAGGAGCGTTCTTCCCTGGCACCGCCCGCCAGGGCAGGTGTGTGGCTGAAGGGTCTCTCATACATCGTGACACAGATGCTTCGGGGCAGCGAACGCCCCTCACATCGTCCCGATGTCCTTCGGGAGCATGACATGCTCATGTTGTCAAGTGATTTTGTTAAAGTCGTAAATTTCATCCCTGTTTCTACTACTTTAACAACTGGAATCGTTGTAATTCGGATTGTAACTGGGTGGGGGACTTGAAGTGAATGGTATTAAAGCCCAATGACTTCGCTGTAACGATATTGGCCTGAGAGTCATCGATCAGCAAACAATTGCGGGACGGATAGCCGATCTTGTTCAGAAGCAGGTTGAAGATGGCAGGATCGGGTTTGATCATCTTCGCGTCACCGGAAAGCACGATGTCATCCAACAGATCAAAGAAGGCGTACTTCTTGCAGACGCACGGGAAAGTTTCAGCGGACCAGTTACTCAAGCCGTAAAGCGGATAGCCGGCCTGCTTGAGTTTATGTAGAATGGCCGTGCTTCCAGAAATCGGACCGACGATCGAATCCTCCCAGTGATCATAATACGCGCGGATCAGATGAGCATGGTGGGGGAATTGGCTCGAAAGCTCTGCAATCCCTTCGGCAAAGGGACGGCCCCGGTCCTGTTCTGTGTTCCAGGCAGCGAAACCGACCTCGGCCAGGAATTGATCGATTTGTTGCGGTTGGTCGAAGTAGTGGCGATACAGAGCGCGCGGATCCCATTCGAGCAAGACGCCGCCGAAATCGAAGATGATGGCTTGGATGGGAGCTGTCATAGGCCTGGATTGTATCAGGGATTCTGTGGCAGTTTTTTATGGCGAACGGAGGCGCCACACTTCGAAGCCTCCGAAGCCGGTCGAACCCAGTTGTGAGAATTGTTTTTCGGTCCAGGTGTGGAAGATGCCGGCGTTCGGGTCGTTGGGATCGTAGAGCATGACTTCGTCGATGATGTAGCCATCCGGCGTGCCGAAGTTGGTGACGGCGTAAGTTCGCATCTGACTGTCCACGCGGTTGACCACCAGCATGTGATCGAAATTGCCGCCTGTGCCGCGATCGATGTAGATGAAATCCCCAGGTTGCAGCGGATAGGCCACCCAATCGAATTTGTTCAACGGGGTCTTGAAACGGGTGTCCTCGTACTGGTCTTCCGGGAATACCCGCTTTACCAGGGTTCGATCCTTGGGAATATACGGATTCAAGAGCCAGAAATCATAGGGGACGACAGCCTCGTACTCGATCAGGTCCGCACCCTGCAGGATCGCCAGGGACAACGGTCCACAGATCAGGGTCGGGGAACCGTAGCCGACACCGTTGATCTCTTCTCCCACTTGTTTGCTTTCCCTGGTCGTCCGCGCAATGAACCGGATGGATGTTTCATACAGCTTTATCTGCTCCTCCCGGGTCAAGGGACCGGTGATCAGGAGCTCACCGTCCCTGATCATCAACTCCGGAACCGTGGGCGTGTTCGTCGGTGTTGGCGTAAGAGTGGACGAGGGCGTGATTGTTGCTGTGGGGGAATGGGTTACGGTATAGGTTGCCGTTACGGTCGGGGTGAGAGTGGCCGGGAGGAACGTGGGCGTGTCGGTTGGGAAGGGTAAAAATGTAGAGATCGGGGAGTTTTCAGGTACAGCCAAAACCAGGCCCGCGAGCAGCAGTCCAGCAATGATGAGCCCAATGATCAGGCCGATGCTCAAGTATTTCAGATTCGAGGGCAGATGGTCAAGAATCATATTTTTGCAATGGCAGGGTTTTCATCGTCGGTGGCCCAGTTGATGCGGACGATGAAACTCGACCCCGGCTGGTGTGGGAGAATAGGTCTTACAAGATGTGTGCGGCTTTCGCTGGAAGGTCGAGCAATTTCACCGTGACATCGTGCCCGTAGGGTAAACCAAACAGGTTACTAGTTCGGCAACGTAAATCGCAGAACGCGATTGTACAACCCGTCCGTCACCCAAACGTGACCTTCTGCATCAATAGCAATGCCAGATGCCAGGCCGAAGGTGGTCGGTGTATCACCAAAGTCGCCCCAGGTGCGTACCACCTCGCCCTGGCTTGTAAATTCGATAACACGGTACTGCTCCGGATCGGTCACAAAGACATGCCCGTCTGCATTCACGGTGATAAAGGGTTTGTTGTCCAGCGATTGCCCGTACCAGCCGAACACGTCCCATTGGCGGACGGGGAAGAAAAACGATTTGTCGTCCGCTGGCTCGAAGGTTTGTACGCGCTGGTTCCAGGTGTCGGTGACATATACCATTCCATCTGCATCAACAGCGACGCCGACCGGCTCGTCGAATTGACCCGGGTCCAGGCCGGCCGAACCGAACTCGGTCAGGTAATTCCCGTCCGCATCGAACACGACGATGCGCTTGTTCCCAGTATCGGCCACGTAGACGTTTCCCTCGGCATCTACCGCCAATCCGCGTGGACCCCAAAATCCATCCTGCTGGTCAGCCTGGCCGTACTGACCCCAGCTAGTGATGGGTTGCCCATCGGAAGTGAACTTTTGGATGCGATGGTTCCAGGTGTCGCTCGCGTAGACCGAGCCATCCGGCCCAACAGCCAGTCCCCAGGGCTCGTTAAAGGCCCCTAAAGCCGCGGGGGCTGACACGCCGCCGGCAACACCCCAGCTTCCGATCACTTTTCCATCCGCTTCGAAATGGACGATGCGGTTATTGCGAGAATCCGCTACATAGAATGTACCATCTGGCGCAAAAGCCAGGGAACGCGGCGCATTCAAAATAACCGGTTCGGCCTGGGCGGCGTCTATGACCAGGTCCGCAGCCAGGCTGATAGCTTTGCCTTCAGTGGGATCCACGATGTCGACCGTTTCCACTGGCGCCGCGCCGTAGTTCCAGATCTGGGCAGCCACATCTTTGCGGATGTACAGCCGCATCTGGTCGGCGGGTTGCCAGGTCGTGGGGGAGAGGTCCGTGCGGGCCAATGCGGTGGCGTAACGCGTGTAATCGCGGTCAAACCAGATATCCCAGATGCCCGCCCGGACTTGGGGATTGCGGAGAGCTTCTGCAATGCGATCTCTGGTCAGCCCAAAGTAATCCTGGCTGGGCCACCACATGCGAATGTAATCAAAGCGATAGTAACCGGGTCCGAGCGCCGGTTCGATCTTGTCGAAGTTCTTGGCGTCTACGACCACAAATACCGTATCGCGCAGCGCTTTGGTGGGCTGGTCGAAAGATCGCTGGTTAGTGTAATCGCGCAAGTACCAGACGAAAGGCCAGGAAACGCCTGTATCCGGCGCGCTGGCATCGTAGGAGAGCGCCAGCCCCATGCCGCCTGTGGTGCGCTGTGAGATTTCTTTCGCCTGCGCCATGACTTGCTTGATCCCGGTCGCGCCGTGGGCATAGACCAGGTACTCTTTGGCGCTGTCGTAATTTATATAAGAGGCGCGGAAAGAGGCTCGCACGGTCAGGATCGCCAGGAAACCGAAGAAAGTCAGGGTCACCAGGCCGGGAAACGGGCCGCTTTCCCGTTCGCGCAGCAGGAATAAACCCACCAGGCTGCCTATGGTGATTATGATGATGACGGTAAGCCTGACGACATTTTTCACCACTGTGGCTGAATCTGCCTGCGAACCAGCGGGCATGCTGATGGCGACCAGAATTGTTCCGATCAACCCCAGGATGAAGACAACGACAAGCGCCACCTTCATCAAGCCAGAAATTTCATCTCCCAGCAGGTATGCCAACCCGGCTGCGCTGGCGAGCGTCAAGATGACAGGGAAGAGAAACGCCGCTGTCGCCTGGAGTTGAGCCAATTCCTTTCCCTGGAAGGGCGGTGTGACCCCGAGCAGGGATGAAATGCTGCTGAATAATCCGATGATAAAAAGAATGGTCAGAGTCAACGTCAGAGCGGTGCGCGTGGGGCGCAGACTCTTCCAATTGATCTTGTCTATTCCGTGACCAATGCCCCAGCCGGCAAGCAGTACCATTGGCCAGGCCATGTGATAGGTCAGCCAGGGCATGCGTTCGCCAGCGTAACTCAGGGCGATGACGCTGGTCACGACCCACCAAAGCAACAAACTGAAGGTGTTGGCAAAGTTGCGCTCGACCGGGTCGCTTTCAGGCTCGGGGTCGATGTCTATAACAATGGCAGGTTCGTGGTCCGGTTTTGAGGCGAGCTCGACCGGTTCGTCGGCATCATCTTCTTCTGGTTCACCGGAGGCGGATTTGGGGTGCGGCAACGTTGTCAATTTCTTAATGCCGAAGTAGGCTGCCAGCAACGTCCCCAGGGCGGGCAGGAATTCATAAACCGGGATTTGTATCAGGGCATAGTAGTACCAGGGCTGGCTGCCGCGCTCCACGCCTTGCTGCACCAACCAGTAGCCCAGGGAGCCAATCAGGCCGGTGAAGAAACCATCGCTGTTGGTGAAGACGGAGGTGTACAGGATGGTGAAGATACCCCAGAAGAGCAGGGCGGGTTTCCACCACTCGCGGTTCCAAAGCTGACCAATCGCAATGGAGGCTGCAAACAGGATGGCGATGAAGATGCCGATGATTGCAAATTCGCGAGGCAAGCCCAGGATCAAGTCCTGGCTGGCTAGCAGGGTGTCGATCTCCGGGGCAGTGGTGGGAATGGTGACGCGCAGCCAGCCTTCCAAAAACTTGATCGGGAAGGGCGCCAGCATGGGCAGCACCAGTGTGCCGATCAGCACCAGCAGGTCGAAGGAGCGCTCCAGCTTCAACCTGTACCAGCCATACCCACGGATCAGGAATACCAGAGCGCCGATGAGCGCCAGCGCGCCGGCGATAACGAGAATGGTTATGATCGAGATACCCGCATCAGGCGCGGCTAGCGGAGAGTGCGGCATGCTTGGGTCGGCAGGCATGGCGGTTTCCATGCTGGTCAGTGTACCGCCGGAGCGCTCGTATAAGCCATAGCCAAGCGCGCCGCCAATGAGCAGGATGCTGACTGCCAACAAAATAATGAAGGTGCTGAACTGGTTTTCACTTCCATCCCAGGGTTTGTTCGTAACCCGGGCAATGAAGTAGATGCCCAGGAAAAGCAACGCCTGCGCCGCATAGATAAAGGCGGTCTCTTTGGCGGTGAAGTGGATGACCAACGATAAAGCAATCAAATAAAGATAACGTTTATTGCCATTTTCCAGGTAGCGCAGGATGGCGTAGAGCATCAGGATGCCTGAGAACCCGGCATACGCCTCGTTGCGGACATAGCGACCGTAGAACAACATATAGGGCGAGATGACCATCAGGATGCCGGCGATGATCGCGCCGGTCTTGCCGAGATAACGCCGCCAGTCCCAGACCATCCAGACGGTGGCGATGCTGAACAATACAGCCGGGATGCGGGATGTGAAGTCGGTTACGCCAAAGAGAAAATAACTCAATGCAATGAGATGAAATTGCAGCGGCCCGTGCATCATGGGACTGTGCTGGTAGCCCTGTCCGCGGTAGAACAGCCAGGAGAAATAGGTATGCAGGCTCTCGTCATGGCTCATAACGCGCGTTTCCAAATCGTAGAAACGCGTCACGATGGTCATCAGGATGATGGCCACAAAAAGAGCGATCTCGGTTGTGATGCCCGGCAGGGCAGGGTGGATGGGACGTTCAAGCCAATGCTGTTTTTCGGTGGTCATAAATCTCTCTTTATTAAGAATGCGTGACTTATACTGTATTGTCACTTTTCTGGCAAGCTG
>CAZLOC010000016.1:0-3445 GCA_964560935.1 uncultured Anaerolineaceae bacterium
ATCATCCTGCGCGCCCAGGAGCGCGGACTTTCGGTGCTGCAAACCATGTTCATGTTGATGACGTTCACAGCCATCTACACGCTTTTGTCGGGTCCGCTGGGCGCGCTCTCGGACAAGATCGGGCGGCGCAGGTTGATCATCGGTGGCTGGCTGGCTTACGGATTGGTGTATCTCGGCTTTGCCTTTTCGCAGGCAGGCTGGCACATCTGGGCGCTGTTCGGGTTGTACGGGGTCTACTACGCTGCGACGGAAGGCACGGCCAAAGCGCTGGTTGCGGACCTGGTACCCGATGCCCAGCGCGGCACGGCCTACGGACTGTTCAACGCCGCGATCGGACTCACCGCCTTGCCTGCTTCCGTTATTGCGGGGTTGCTGTGGCAAGGGGTCGGCGCATGGACAGGCTTCGGCGCTTCAGCCCCGTTCTTCTTTGGCGCAGCAATGGCTTTGCTGGCAATGGTATTATTCTGGAGATTGGTAGCATAACCAGTCCGACAGGAGAGACATATGCATCCTTACGTAAAATCCGTCCAGACTCTTTTCACAAGTCACGCCAACCCGGTCGCTGCTGTGCCCATGAAGCGCTACATGCGTGACCAGTTCGAGTACCTGGGGCTCAAAAGCCCGCAGTTCGGGGCTTTACGCAATGAACATCTCGACAAGCATGGACTGCCTCTGCTCGCTGACCTGGATATCATCCTGCGTGAGTTTTGGCAACTGCCGGAGCGCGAGTTCCAGTACGTCGCTACCAGCCTGCTGGGGAGGCTCGAGGAGCAGCTCCCGCCGGAATTCATCGAGACACTGGAATACCTGCTGGTCACCAAATCCTGGTGGGATACGGTGGATACCCTATCGACTGGCGTGGTAGGTACGCACTTCAAACGCTATCTGGATGTGCGCGAGACCACCCTGACCAAATGGCGCAAGTCCGAGAACTTCTGGTTGCGCCGTTCGGCGATCCTGTTCCAACTCAACTACAAGGGTGAAACTGACTTCCCCCTGCTGTGCGAGATCATCTGCGAGAACCTGGGCTCGAAGGAATTCTTCATCAATAAGGCCATCGGCTGGGCGCTGCGCCAGCACACCCGCGTGGACCCGGGTGCCGTGCGCGAATTCGTGGCTGCCACGCCGCTGCATCCACTCAGCGCGCGCGAAGCCTTGAAATGGCTGGAAAAGCGAGAAAAGAAGCTGGGAGCAACATTGTGATCCATTTGCAAAACTTACCCGTGTTCTTACTGGCCGCGCTCATCCTGCTACTTACGCCGGGACCAGCGGTGCTGTATATCATCGCCCGCAGTATGGACCAGGGCCGTCTGGCAGGATTTGTGTCGGTGCTCAGCATCGAGACCGGGAACTCCTTCCACGTTCTGGCGGCGACTTTAGGGTTATCAGCGATACTCATGTCTTCAGCGCTGGCATTTTCGATTGTCAAATACCTGGGCGCAGCTTACCTGATTTATCTTGGAATTCGCCGTTTATTGACGCGCGCTCAAGACCACGAAATTGCCAGTTTCCAACGACAGAGTCTGCGGCGCATTTACTCTCAAGGCGTGTTGGTGGCGACCCTCAACCCGAAGACGGCCCTGTTCTTTTTAGCGTTCTTGCCGCAGTTTGTCGATCCGTCTGCGGGTTCGGTGGCTCTGCAACTCCTGACGTTGGGTGGAATGTTCGTGATGATGGCCATCGTGACGGATAGTATGTACGCGCTACTGGCAAGCTCGGCAGGCGGCTGGTTAAAAAGGAATAGATCGTTCCTTCGCGCGGAGCGCTATATCGTTGGCAGCGTGTACATTGGCCTGGGCGTGACGGCCGCGCTGGCTCATAAGGGGAGTTGACAAACGGTAAGCACTGGGATTAATATTTTGGCAGGCATGTTTTCAGCTAGGACGAGAAAGATGTTACTGGTATGTTTATCAGTGAAAGGACTCAGAAGATGATTAGTGTTGCCAGCATTGTTTACAAACCGGAAAGCGCAGATTCTGATCCCGAGAATCGCTATGTCCGTATTCCGCTTACCTCCGCCAATTTGGTCGCTGGGCACGGCATCGAAGGTGACCGCAAAGGTGGCCATCCCAAACGCAATTTGAACATCATGTCGTTTGAAACCTTGGAAGCGCTCCGTAAAGAGGGCTTCAGTACACAACCCGGTCAGATGGGAGAACAACTTGTCATCCAGGGGCTTGACGTGGAAAAGCTGGCGGAGGGTGACCGGCTGCAGGTAGGTGACCACGCCTGCGTGGAAGTGGTCAACCACCGCACAGGCTGTCAACGCTTCGAATATATTCAGGGCAAGTCTCCGCAACTCGCAACGGGACGCATGGGCGTCATGGCCAAGGTTGTCACAGGCGGATTGATCGATATCGGCGATCCCGTACAATTGCTCCCGACAACCATATAAATCACGATTCCTATATAACACCTACTTTCAATCAGGAGAGTAAACCATGGGCGTCATGCTGCAAGCCTTCTACTGGGATTGCCCCCGCGCAGAGAAAAAAGAATTCAAATGGTGGAAATACGTCAATAAACAAATCCCTTCGTTGGCGGAGGTCGGGTTCACCTCGCTGTGGCTGCCGCCGGTCCACAAAGCGGCCAACCCGGGCGGGTTTTCGATGGGCTATGACCCCTACGATTACTACGACCTGGGCGAGTTCGACCAGAAGGGAAGCGTCCCGACCTGGTTCGGGACCAAACAGGAGTTACTGCGTCTCATCCAAACGGCGCACGGCCACGGGCTGAGTCTGATCGCGGACGTGGTCATCAATCACAACTCCGGCGCGGATGCGACCGAGGTCAATCCCCTTACCGGTCAGGAGCGCTGGACCCTGTTCAAACCGCAGAGTGGCAAATTCCCGCGGGATTGGGAGTGCTTCCACCCGTCCATGTACGAGAGCTGGGACGAGGGCACGTTCGGCGACATGCCCGACCTGTCGCACCGCAATCCCTACGTCTATGCCGAGATCCTGAAGCTGGCGCGCTGGCTGGTCGAGGAGATCGGCTTTGACGGCTTCCGCTACGACTACGTCAAGGGCTATGGGGCCAACACCATCACCGCCATCCAGGAGTATCGCTATATGCGCGAGGGGAAGCCGTTCAACCCTTACGGCGTGGCCGAGTTCTGGGATAATGCGCATGCCATCGAGGACTGGGTCGACCTGGCCAATTTCTCCAATTCCAACCCGGTGGACGCCTTCGACTTCCCACTGCGCGAAATGCTCAAGGCGCTGTGTGACCAGTACGGCTTCAACCTGCGGGACCTGGCGACCTGGGAGACCGTGCTACAGAAACAACCGCTGACCACCGTCACTTTTGTGGAAAATCACGACCTACGCGACGAGGGCCGCCCCATCGTCAACGACAAGCTGCTGGCCTATTCTTACATCCTGACGCACGAGGGCTATCCGTGCGTCTTCTGGCACGACTACTTCAACTATAACCTGGCGCTGGA
>CAZLOC010000016.1:3545-18254 GCA_964560935.1 uncultured Anaerolineaceae bacterium
CCGCGCGGGTATGCGGTGTATGCGCCGCGATAGAAAAAGCGGCCTGCCTTGCGTTGGGCAGACCGCTTTTTGATTCCTGGCCAAAGGATTATTTGACTTGTATCGTATATTCTAGCTGGCCCGTCTGGCCGGGACTATTGGTACCCACACACAATACTTCCATCACAAAAGTGAATGACCCTGATTTCTTTGGAGTCCCTGTAATTCGTGTTGCATTTTCACCGGGCACTCTTTCAAGCGATAACCCCTCCGGCAGGTTTCCTTCAGTAATCGTAAACTCGCCCACGAAGGTTTCAACGTTTTGTACTTTTATCTCAACATCGTAAGGGAAATCCTTTTGCGCATCCGGCAGAGCGGCTGGTTCGAATTTCAGAGACCGATCATCAAGATTTGGAGATGGTTCCGAGGTCGATACAGGGATCAGATCAGAGAAGAATCCGCAGGATACACTAGCGAACAAACCGATCAATAAAACCAACAAAATGGGACGCTCTGTTCGCATAATTTCTCCTTTTTGACTTTCATTGACCGATATGGATCAGTTCAGCGAGAGGCTGCAGAAAAATTATCAAACAGGATATCCACGCCGGGAGTGTCGAACGCAGAGACGATCAGCCCGACGTCGCCATTTGCAAAGGATGAATCAACGGCATTTGCAACCTCTTCATCGTTGACAAATAAAGTCAGAGAATTGCCTTTGCATTCTGCTCGAATGTGATTGGAAGCCGCGCCCTGATGGATCGCATCCGTCGACTGCATCATTTCCGATGACAGGCCAACACTCTTTCCGTCCTGCATCTTGCTGATGATTGCAAAACCGTCGCTGCTGATCGTGAACAGGTAAAAGTTATCTGTATTTTGATAACGGCAAATCACACCAAACTCATTGTCATCAGGCCCGCCGGTTTTGGTGGCATCCACTTCGACAATTACATCTCCATCAAAATTTTTGTTGGGATTCGCCCAGAACGTCCAATTGGTTTTATTTACCCGGATTCGATAACTCCCGTTTTCATAGTCTATGATATGGTCATCGTTTCGATCCCGATCCCACCCGCTTGCGGGATTGGAAAAATCATCAATGAAAATGGCGTTCGGGTCAAAACCCGGGAGGGCAGTTTGGTCGGATGAAAGGGTTTTTATTACCGTTGGTGTAACCAGCGGAGGTTGTGTGATTACAGGCTGCGGGATAACAGGTTCTGTGAGAATGGGTTGCGGAATAACCGGATTTTCAGGAAGTGGTTTGTCCTGATTGAAAACGAATAACACAACCACCACTGCAATACAACCAATAATTGCCAGACCAGCCAGTCCACCTCCAATCAATAGCCAATTGAAGGATCCCGGACCCCGCTCAGCATGAGTGATTGAAGCCGCCGTCGCTATCTGGTTTGGAGTTGGTGGAACCGAAGCTTGGACTATCCCGGATGGTACATCCTCCACCCAATTCTGTCCGTCATACCGGTACCATTTTCCAGTCTGTACGCCGATCTGCCATTCAGCCCCGTTTTCATCTGTGACAACAACCTCATTCATCTGTCTTTCAAATTCATCTGCACTGATCTGTCCTTGCTCATATTGTTGTTTCAATCTGGCATAGAGTTGCCTGGCTTGATTAAAATCCATATTGGCCTCCAACTCAATTTCGTCCAACTAAGGAAGCAGGGAGCAGTAATACGGGCCGTCAACGGGATATTCATGATTTAGTGACCCCGGATTGTTACCCCAATCATTGTAAACAATCTGGCAAGAGTTGGGATTCTCTGGATAGTTGGTACATAACTTATGGGCATAATGTCCTTCGCAAGCTCCCGTACTCGGATTATAGGTAAAAGGTATTTGCTGTACGATTTCGAAAGAGACAAAGGCACTTCCAGCGCTCTCTTTGTAATATTGTAAACTTTCAGGATATTGAACCTCTTGAAAGTACCGATCTACGCACGCACATGCCTGCTCCGGGCTCATTTCATCGGGCTGAGGTGGAAGTGGTATTACAG
Organism: uncultured Anaerolineaceae bacterium; assembly: GCA_964560935.1. Taxonomy (GTDB): domain Bacteria; phylum Chloroflexota; class Anaerolineae; order Anaerolineales; family Villigracilaceae; genus JAABUE01. Next base: position 5,543 of record CAZLOC010000016.1, read on the forward strand.
GTTCAGGCGTCGGTGTTGCGGTAGGAAGGACAACTGGTTCCGCTTGCGGTTCTTCCGTGGGTGGTTCAGGTTCCTCCAACTGCTTGTCCCAAATGTAATAAAGATCAATCGTCACAATGGTCGGATCATCGGAAGTACTCAGGCGGTTATTGAATGCGATTAGATAAAGACCTTGATAGGGCTTCCCAGCCGCAAACTGGTTTGATTTCCATAAAAATTCTCCATCTCCGCCCGGATAAAGATAACTGTCTGCACTGGATAATGCCCCGTCATAGGAAGGAAGCACAAATTCGTCGCCTTTGGGCAAGGGGTATGCCAGAAGGCCGATTGAATCCGGGCAAGCTTGCGATACAGACCCGCCTGAGCAACTGATCTTGACACCCAGCGTACCCGGTTGTGAATTGATTAAATCTGATTCTTGCACGATCAACCGAACACCTTTGAACAGGAAGTTTTGCAGCGGTATCTGAATCGCCGTATGGGCAGGAGCGCCACCTGCCTTGAGGTAACCGCGCTCACTTGATTTAATCAATATCTGCTGGCGATCTGTAAATACCGCATACCATGCACCTTCTCGATCTTCTTCGACCTTATCCGCATCAAGTTTTACATCTACAAATACGGTTTCAATATTGGTTGTATGGTCCTCGATTCGGATAATCGGGTTATTGAATTGGTCAGTATGGATTTTCAGACGACGGATCAGGAATCCTTCTAAAAAATAAACATACTCAGCCGAAAGGCTGCTACCCCGAGCTCTCAAAGCCTGATCCCAGGCTACCTGCGCTATTGGTTGTGCGCTGCTGACAGACAGCTGCCGTTCGAGAATCTCCTTGACTAAATCGTTTCCATATTGATTGGTCAGGAAGTGTAGGAAGAAGGCTGTGCCGTAACCTTTATACCGCTCTCCCGTAAGGAACGACTCGTTACCTTTACTATCCTTACCTTTTACAGGTACAGCCAATGGTTTAGTAAGCAATTCAATCAGATTGCCATTTTCTATAGATGGCAGATAAGAGGGATCGCCAACAGCGATAGGCTCAAACCAGACAGACATAGCTTCATCGCTCCAGAGGGTCTTAAGTTGCTCTTGCTCCGTAAGCATACCGGGAAACCACGCTGTCTTCAGGGTCGGATTATAGGCATTTTGGACAATGTGGAACATTTCATGGCCAATAATTGACTTTATAAACTGAATTTTATCAGGATCGGAAAGGTCCATATCCTCACCTTTCTTCAGCTTCTTAGCATCTAATAAGATATAAGAGCTATTCACACTTGAAAAGCTTCCAATTGTTGCATAGCCGTAGGGAGAGCCCAAAGATTCCAAATATATCTGGATAGGGCGATCATGTTGGGTTAAAGCGTCGGTAAACCCCAGGTCCCCCAGTTTTTTCTTAGCGTCAACCAACAAGTCAAGTAGTGTCTGGCAGTTCTCTTTCGAAAGCGGAACAAAACCTGCCCATATCTTGAAATCTTGATTCTCACACTTAAATTGTTCCTCACGGATCTTTAGCATGCGATAGGTCAAAGCGTAATCGTCGCGTCGCAGCGGACTTGCCAGATGTGGTGAACTGCGACTGGCAATCTCAGAAGGGGCAAAGATTACTTCCACCGTTGCGATGTGGGCCTGCAAGTCAATCTGGGTAGGCAACGGGTGGCGATCCAGGATTACTCCGACACTCGTACCGAAAGCCTGTCCTTGCTCAACGATCTCGACCGTTTCCCCAGGTGGTAACGTACCGTCCGCCGCCAGCCAGTCTGAAGGGATTGGCAAAGTCACGAGCAGGCTGCCGTGCATCTGGTCGAGCGCGCCCGATATCTGGATGGGTGCGGTTTGCGCCAGCACGCCTTCGTCTGGTTTTGAGTTGTCACTAAGCTGTGAGATTGCAAACGTGAGTGGAATGCTTACGGTCCCAGGTGAGGCAGTAATAGTTACAGCCTGTTGTTGAAAACTCCCACCGTTGGGTGTGACAGTCATGTTCCCCAGTATTTTTGGCTGCAATAGGAATACAGTAATTACTACAATCGCAAATACGCCTAAGCCGGCGCAGGCGGAGATGGATATACCAATAATCCATGCAAAACGGCCTTTTCCACTTTTTTTCAAAGAGCTATTGGAACGTACTGGAGCAGCCGCTGAGACTCTATCATACTGATTTGTTAGATGTTCGGGACCAGATCGGCACGCTCGTGCTTGTTGTGGGTATTGGGCCGGCCTACTCAAATTTGGCCCCAACCTTTCAGGAGGAGCAGTCTTGGAAGAGCGTGTTTGTTTTGATAGACTTTCAGGCGATGAAACAGGTTTACGAGATGGTTGGGAATATTGCAGACGCACCCCGCAATTGGCGCAGAAATTTTCGCCCCACTCATTGATGTGTCCACATTTCTCACATTGTATTGTTTGCTCCTTCATGATCTTCTCCCATCCCGGCTAAAAACCGGATCTACAAATTGCAGTTTCACTTCCGTATGGAAAATCCCGGGAGAACCATCTACCCGGGATTGCAAGACACCCCATTATTTGAAGCGAAAATATTCGGAAGGGAAGAACCACCTATACTTGATATCCAAAATAAGTAAGCTTTTGAGTAGTACATGAAAACATTGCTTTGATGCGGGCGTTTCATGTCGGTGGAATTATTGTAGCATATGTGAAATTTTTAACCAGCCAAAAATAAGTTGCAACTGCCTTCCAATTTACTTGAATCTTATTTCTACAGGCAGGTGCCAATTCACGGAAACATGGACAGTTTTTTTTCGTTATACTAAGAATAAAGGGGACGGAATGACACACCTTCTTATTCCAAACCTTTTCGACGCAAACAAGGTTGATCAAATCTGATACATGTCTTCAGAACGGATGGGTTGCCGGAAACGTTGAATATTTTACTGGTCTATACCTGTGACTGAATCGATGTATTCCATTCACGATCACTTATTCGCCCACTCGACTGCGAAGGGGCGACCTATCGCGTGATCAAACACGCAGCCGAAGGTCGCACGGAATTGATCGCAAAGATCCACGCCAACCGCTTGGAGCAGGCCATCAAATCCATTGTTGTGCAGGTGAGGGTCATGAACAAGGAAAATATCTATTGCCTCGCCAACGTCTCCGGAGGTTGCCGCATTGATCTGGATGGCATCACGATTCACTTCAAAGCGGATAGCGCCGCGTTCGCCGCGTTGCAAATCTTTTACCTGGAGCGTTTTTCGTTAACGCGTGAAGTAGGTGCTATAGAACAGGATGAGTGAAAATCAACCCTCTCGCCCGATTGCCCAATCCACCGACCGCAACGGGCGGGCGCACTTCTACGCCGCCCCGCACGGGTATGCGGTGTATGCGCCGAAGTAAGTAAGTCGGATACCGTTATGCGGCACAGGGTTGGCAATCTAACTTACCCTGCCCCCCGCAGCCAAAGCCCAGCCAGGCCTTGATTTATCGCACATTTGTGCTAAGATTGCTCTATGAAACTTAGCCTCCCTGCCCTACAACCCTTTATCTTCCAGCATGCCGTCCGTTCGCACGGCTGGTACCAGCTGACTCCCTTCGAGTACGATGAGGAAGCGAGTCTATTGAAATATGTCATGCGCCTGGAGAGCGGTAAGGTGTGCGAAATCAAAATCCGCGAAGCGCCTAACGGGGTCAGCATCGAAACGAACGGGAAATTGTCCAAGGCCGAAGCCGCCGAACTGACTGACAGGGTTAATTGGATGCTCGGCCTCGATATGGACTTCTCCGCTTTTTATGCCGCTTCGCGCTGGGAACCGAAACTGCTTCAGGCCGAGAAAATGGCTCGTGGCCGAGTCCTGCGTTCCCCGACCTTCTTCGAGGATGTGCTCAAGACCATCCTGACCACGAACACGCTCTGGTCGGCTACCAAGCGCATGAACATGAATCTCATCGCAACTTTCGGGGACCCGTTGCCTGTTCTGAGCGGAGGCTTGAGCGCCGCAAAAGCCGGAGACGAAGAACCGGATAAAAAAGCGTTCCCGACTCCCGCGTCCATAGCGGCCAGCAGCCCCGAAGTCCTGAAAGAAGCGGTGCGGGTCGGCTACCGGGCGCCCGCCATCCATGAACTGGCCGTCCGTGTGGCATCCGGGGAACTGGAACTCGAGTCCTTCAAAACGTCCGACTTGACCACGTTGGAGTTGCGCAAAGAGCTGCTCAAGATCAAGGGCGTGGGACCATATGCCGCCGCCAACCTGCTGATGATCCTGGGGCGCTCTGATTTCATCCCGATCGACTCGTGGGCGCTGAAACTGGTCTCGCACGAGTGGTACGACGGGGAACCTGTCACGCCTGCGCAGGTGGAAGAACATTTTGAGAAATGGGGTGAGTTCAAGGGGCTGGCCTATTGGTTCTGGGACTGGAAATATCAAGGATAGACGATGGAAGTAACCCTGATCACCAACTTTTCCTGGGGACAGATGGAAGTGAAGATTGGGGGACAAATATATCATTTCAAGGATTGCAAAATCTGGCCGGGCGGCGCACGGACCTGGAACTGGGTAGAGACCGGAACAGAACATATTCCTGGCATTCAACCTGCCGATATTATGGCTGTACTTGAAAACGATGTGAATACGATGGTATTGGCGTGCGGTGTGTTTGGGAGATTAGGCGTCTGTGCTGAAACGGAAACACTACTGCGTGAGCGGGGCATCCCCTACCATATTGAGAAAACGAAGCAAGCTGTAGCGCTGTTCAACGATCTAGCCAGGCAGGGGAAACGAGTCGGCGGCTTGTTTCACTCAACCTGTTAATGGAGAGGATAAATCCTATTTGAAACTCAAATGACGGAACTCACACCAATCCACTTTTACGATGATCCCATTGAAGTAATCTTTGATACTCCTCCAGCGCGCGAAAAGACTCCGGATTGCCCCAATGGTTTCGTTTGGGAAGGCGAAACTTACCGCGTCCTCGAAACCCTGTCGGAGTGGAGCGATTTCACGCGGCGGGGGAAATTCGCCCGGAACATGCGACCTGCGCATGCGGCGGTCGCATCCACGCGCGGATCGTTGAATGTTGGGCGCTTTTACTTCCGCGTAAAGGTGGATACAGGTCAATTCTTCGACCTGTACTACGACCGTGCGATGAAAAGCGTGGACGAACGTAAGGGGCAGTGGTACATCTATCGCGAATTAGAGTAGGGACGGGTCTCAAACCCGTCCCTACTCCTTTGTAATCAACCGTACCTGGCTGTCATAGAAGAAATAATCCCAGGCCCAGTTGAGCATCACGATCAACCGGTTGCGGAAACCGATCAGGCGGTAGATGTGCAGGCCGACCCAGATCAGCCAGGCGATCAACCCACTGAACGAGATACCCCACAAGCGCGCAACGGCTGCATTCCGACCGACGGTTGCGAGCAAACCAGGATCCCTGTAATAAAATGGCTTTGGCGGGCGCTCACGTAGCTCGCCGTGAATATTCCTGGCAACATGGTAGGCCTGTTGCTGGGCAACTGTCGCCAGCATGGGTAAAGGCTGGCCTTGTTTATCCTCCAGATAAGCAGCATCCCCAATGACGTAGACTTCAGGATAACCGGGGAGTTGCAAGGTCGGCTTGACAATCATTCTTCCCCCGGCGCCTTTTTCCGCCTCCAGTTTTTCGATTAACTTTGCAACCCGCACGCCGGCTGTCCAAATTAAAGTGTGAGTTGAGATGGGCTCATCGTCTTCGATTGTCACCTTTTGCCCGTCAAACCCGGTGACTTTCGCGCGTAGCCGGACGCTGACATGCTTGCGGCGCAGCAGTTTCAGGGTTGCGGCCTGCAAGTTGCGCGGATAGATATTGGGCATCAAATGATTGCTGGCCTCGATCAGGATCACCCGTGCATCCTTCAGGTCCATCTGGGGGTAATCTTTGCTCAATACCAGGCGGATCAACTCAGCCAACGCTCCGGCGCTCTCGACGCCGGTCGGGCCGCCGCCGACCACCACAAAGGTCAGCATGGCGCGGCGTACATCCGGGTCGGTCTCGCGGCTGGCCTTCTCGAAGATGGTTAGCAGATGATTGCGAGTCGCAACAGCGCTGGAAATGTCCTTCATTTCGTGACCATTCTTTTCAATCGACTGCATCCCAAAAAAATTGGTGTGGCTGCCCGGAGCCAGGATCAGGTAATCGTACTCCAGCGTTTTGTGTTCTGTCACCACCTGCCGGGCTTTGAAGTCGATGTCCATTACTTCGCCCATCAGGAAATTCAAATTGCGCTGGCGGCGGAAAATAGCCCGCACAGGATGCGCGATCTGCACCGGTGAGAGGCCTGCAATAGCCACCTGATACAGCAATGGCTGGAACAGGTGGTAGTTGCGCCGATCGATTAGTGTGATTCGCGCTGGCGCTTTTGCCAGTCGTTTCGCGGCTTCCAGCCCGCCAAACCCGGCGCCGATGATGATGATATGGGGAAGTTGTTTCATAGGAGCCTCGATGCTTTCTACAATAACCATTATTGTGAAATATTACACAATAATTCTACTCTAATTTATCCGATTATGCAAGCTATAAATCTGATTTCCTACTGATAGCTTCAGACAGTTCATGAAAGTCCTCTGGAGAGATACTGTATAAGATCAAACCCGCCCGGTTTCTATTACACCCTAAAAGGAGGCTTTCATGAACGAGTTTTTCTCCCTCATGCCCAATTTCCTGCGTGACCCGGATGTTTTTTTCAAGAGCGTTCGGGAAGGAGATGGGGTCAAATCAAAGGCCATCACACTGACCCTGATCTCTATCACGTGTCTGATGGCCTATGGCTTTACGGTAGGGCTGGCGAAGAGTCCTTTGCAAGCGCTATCCTCGGCAGTTAAGATGCCCATCCTGTTCCTGCTGACCATGGCTTTCTGCCTGCCATCACTGTACTTCTTTTCGCTAACATTACTGCGGACGCCGTTGAGCATGGTCCAGGTGCAGACTGTCGTGCTGGCGGGCGTGTCTGTGACCTCTTTTCTGTTGTTGGGATTGGCGCCAATTTCCCTGTTCTTCGTATTGACGTCCAGCAACTATCCCTTCTTCCAGTTGATGGTAGTGGCGTTCGTGGGGGTGAGCGCCCTGATTGGAGTCTACTTCCTTTGGCGCGGTATGACGTTGGTGGAAATGGGGGGGCAAAACGCCCAGAGCCGGCTCAGCAAACGGATCTTGGCGCTCTGGTTTGTCCTGTACGCGTTTGTCGGAACGCAGATGACCTGGCGCCTCAGTCCTTTCATTGGCCGACCGGGAGACCCCTTCTACCTGCTTAAACCTTCGCGGGATAATTTCTACGTGGATGTAATCCACGCTATCGAAGGAGCATTGAATATCTCCTCGTCGGCAACTTCATGGGTCACGCCTGTGTTACTGGGTGGGATATGTTTGCTGTCCGTGGGCGGCATGATCCTCTTCAGCGGACTGTTCTTTGGAAAACGCCCAAAACGGCAGGAAGAGAGCGTACAACCAGCCGGTTAATTCCCGGAAACGAAAGCCCGCCGAAGTCCATAAAACTTCGGCGGGCTGAATCGAACGAGCGCATTCATCTCCAAAACTGGAACTGGTCTAACCCCGATGCGGCAAGTGTAAGCGGGATACCTAGAATCCTCGAGAGGAAAAAGATCAATCCCCAGAACAAGTTAGAAACAAACGGCACGTACCAGAGCACCAGAAACACGATCCAGATAAACGCACCGCGGAACTGCGCAAATTGCATGCGGACAGGTTCATTCAGGTGCGGCTCGATGGCCCCGAATCCGTCAAAAGGCGGCACAGGGAGGAGATTGAGCACAACCGCCGTTACCTGCAAAAGCGCCAGGAAAGCCAATCCCGGCCAGACGCCGGAGAAATCAATGGGAGCAAAGCGCAGGAGCAGAGCCAGGATGAGGGCCAGGAGCAGGTTCGAGAGCGGCCCCGCCAGCGAAACTGCGCTGACCCAGCGTTTGCTGCGCAGTCGCCACGTCTCGATGTAAACGGCACCGCCGGGCAAACCAATCCCGCCCATCACCAGGAAAAGAAGGGGCAGTAGCAGCGAATAGACCGGGTGCGTGTACTTGAGCGGGTTGAAGGTCAGGTAGCCTTTATCGCGCACGGTCCAGTCGCCGCCCAGGTAGGCCACCAGCGCGTGGGAGAATTCGTGCAGACAGAGCGAGAAAACCCAGCCGATGAGCACAACCAGAAATGTCATCGCTTTGCCTCGTAAGCGAGAATTTCTTTTCGAATGACATCGGCAGGAAAGTCCATGCCATGCGCCGGATAAACTCGTTGGATACCCGTCGGCAGGACCTTTTTCCAGCTTTCGACAACCATATCAAGGTCCTCGGCCAGAACGGGCAGGCCGGGCGTTCGCCGCAAGAACCAGGCATTCATGGCCATGTCTCCCACAAAGGCCTCACCGGTTTCCAGCAAAATCATGACCGACCCTTGCGTGTGCCCCGGTGTATGGACTACCTTGCCTGGAATGCCATACTCGGCCAGAGACATGCCTTCATCGCCCAGCAGGATGTCGACCTTGACAGAAGGCAATTTCGGATGAATAAGACGTTCCGCCATCCAGATCATGCCTCGCCCATAGGAATTCACTCCCGGTGGAAATGGCGGCGTTCCACCCTCGACCCAGGCCTGGTCACTGCGGTGGACGGCTACTTTGGCCCCGGTCTGCTCCAGCACAAAACCCAGGGATGCGATGTGGTCCCAATGACCGTGCGTCAGCAGCACGAGTTCAATTTCCTGCGGATCGACGCCCAGTTGCCGCATATGGCGCACGAATGCGCCCGCCCCAAAGGGAGCACCGCCATCGATGAGCACGGTCCGCTCGCCGCGCAGCAAGTAACAATTGTCGATACCGACCGGGACGCGATGGAAAGAAAATTTCATGATTCGTAGCCTTTCGGATGCGATTTGTGCCACTCCCAGGCGCTCTCTATAATTTCTTTTAAATCTGGATGTTGTGGTGTCCAACCCAGTTCGCGGCGGATGTTTTCGGATGAGGCCACCAGACGGGCCGGATCACCGGGACGCCGAGCCGACTCAATGGCCGGGATCGGGTGACCGGTCACAGCACGCGCTGTCTCGATCACTTCGCGCACCGAGTACCCGCTTCCGTTTCCGAGGTTATACACCAACCTGTCACGTTCTCCCAGCGCTTCGAGCGCCAGCAGGTGCGCCGAGACCAGGTCTGCGATGTGGATGTAATCGCGGATGCAGGTGCCATCGGGAGTGGGGTAATCACTCCCATTGACATTGATCGCTTCCATTTTTCCTAGCGGAATGCTCAATACACGCGGGATCAGGTGCGATTCGGGTTGGTGCGCCTCGCCGCGGCCCGGTAGCGCGCCGCAGGCGTTGAAGTAACGCAACGCAGCAAAATGCAGGCTGTGGATTTGCCGGTACCAGTCCAGGGTCTGTTCGATAACCAGCTTGGTGTGCCCGTAGACGTTGGTCGGGCCGAGCGGTGACTCTTCTGTCAGCGGCTCGTCGCTCGATTTGTATACCGCCGCCGTGGACGAAAGCACGAAGCGTTTGACGCCTGCTTCCACAGAGGTCTCGATCAAATGTAAAGAATTGACCAGATTGTTCTGATAAAAGCGACCAGGGTCTCTCATGCTTTCGCCTGCCTCGATAAAGGCTGCGAAGTGCATGACGGCGTCGAATTTTTCGGCGGTCAGCGCTTCGGCCAGTGCGTGACTGTCTTCAAGTGAAGCATGGATGAAATGCGCACCCTCCGGAACGGCCTGCCTGTGACCGGTAATCAGCGAATCATACACTATAACTGTGTGCCCGGCCTGGAGTAATGCTTCTGCAGTGGCCGAGCCGATGTAACCTGCGCCGCCTGTAACGAAAATATTCATAAGTTCTCCAATGATGACTGTGGACCGAAGACCTAGGACAGTAAACTCTGGAACGCAGCTTACGGTCTACCGTCTTCCGTCAACGGTCGTCTTTTGTGCCAATCCGTCGCCTGCTGGTAGGCGTGTATTGCACCCAGCAGCACATCCTCGCGAAAATGTGGCGCCAGCAACTGCATGCCGATCGGTAAGTCTGTACTGTCGAATCCCACCGGGAACGAAATCCCTGGCACGCCTGCCAGGCTGGCCGGCAGGGTAAAGACATCTTCCAGATACATTGCCAGCGGGTCACCCGTGTGTGCGCCAATTTTAAAGGCTGTCGTCGGTGCAGATGGGCAGGCGATTAAGTCCACTTTCTCGAACGCAGTTTCAAAATCCCGTTTGATGAGCGTGCGCACCTTCTGCGCCTGCCCGTAGTAAGCATCGTAATAGCCTGCCGAAAGCGCATAGGTCCCCAGCATGATGCGACGTGTCACTTCCGCGCCGAACTTCTCTCCGCGTGTTTTAAAGAACACATCCCAGAGCGTGTCCGCCTCTACGCGCGGACCATAGCGGACACCGTCGAAACGCGCCAGGTTGGCCGAAGCCTCCGCAGGGGCCAGAATGTAGTAGACAGGCAAAGCATACTCGGTATGCGGCAAACTGATTTCGTGGACTTCTGCGCCGAGGGCTTCCAACTGCGTGATAGCCGCCCGCGTCTTTTCCTGGACTTCAACCTGCATGCCCTCGATAAAATATTCCTGCGGGACGCCGATTCGCAACCCATGCAACGATTCGCCCTGAGCAGATCGGAGCGCAATTGAAAGGCTGCCAACCTCCACAGTCGCCGACGTCGCATCCAGCGGGTCGTGTCCGGCCATGATTTCAAAGATGACCGCCACGTCCTCTGCTGTGCGCCCGAACACACCCACACAGTCCAATGACGAGCCGAAAGCGATCAAACCATAGCGTGAGACACGGCCATAAGTTGGCTTCAACCCGGTCACTCCGCAGAACGAAGCTGGCTGGCGCACCGAACCGCCCGTATCCGTGCCCAGCGCCGCCGGGACAAGTCGCGCCGCCACCGCTGCCGCTGAACCACCCGAAGAGCCGCCCGGCACGCGTGTGAGATCCCAGGGATTATAGGTCACGCCATAAGCCGAGTTTTCGGTTGAAGAGCCCATTGCAAACTCATCCATGTTGGTTTTGCCAATCACGATGGCTCCAGCTTCCTGTAATCTTTTGACAGCCGTGGCAGTGTAGGGTGGCATAAAGCCCTCAAGGATCTTCGAGCCAGCCGTGGCGGGCATGTCTTCAACTGTCAGCACATCTTTGACGGCAACAGGAATCCCCTGTAGGGGCGCAGCATACCCCTTCGTGGCACTTTGCTGTGCCTCTGCATTATCTGCTTCGTTGGCTTGCTTCAACGCGGGCTCCGCTGCCACGTGCAAAAACGCATGCAGGGATGGCTCCAACTGCGCTATACGTTCCAACGCGGCCTCCACCAGCTCGTGACTGGAGAACTGACCCTCGCGCAGGCCGGTTTGCATTTCTTTCAGGCTGAGTTCAGTCAATTCCGACATTGGCTTTATTCGAAAACAGGTGGGATTTGGAACTGCCCGTCAGCTTGTTTCGGGGCATTTTCAAGCAAGGCATTTGTTGACAGGCCAGGACGCGACTCGTCCGCACGGAGCGGCATTTGTCCTACTGAGACACTGGCGGTTGGAGGCACATCCTGCGTGTCCAGTTCTTGTAGCTTGGCAACGTGGTCAAGAATAGCCTCTAACTGTTCGCGGTAACGTGCTTTTTGCTCATCGGTCAATTTCAGGCGAGCCAGCTTGGCGATATGTTCGACTTCTTGTAGGGATAGTGACATGGCGAAATTATACCTGTTATTGTTCTGTTGCCTGAATCATCCAGATTTCCGTATACCAGCGCAGATACTCTTCCACATGGGCCTGCCAGTAACGCTCGTCATGTGCGCCGGGATACAGGTGCCATTCATGTGGAATTCCAAGTTGTGTGAGCATGCTCTCGAACAGGGAGTTGAAGCCCAACTCCTGGTCACTCTCGCCCATATCAATGAATATATTAGGCCAGGATTCGGGAGGGATAGCCTCCAACCAATCGTTCAAAAATGGGCGGTCATCGGCAAAGGCGGCCAGGGAATGCAGTCCCAACGTCCCGAAGAGTTCCCAGCGTCGCAAGCCAAGCCGCAAAGCCCAACCGGCTCCGCGCGACATGCCGCCCAGGGCGCGATGCTCGCGGTCAGCGAGGGTGCGGTAGTTTTTATCAACGTAGGGAATCAAATTGTCCACCAGGCGTTGTCCAAACCCGGGCCCGGCCTGCACGTTCCAGTAGCGGTCATCAGGGAAGACGATGATGAAAGGAGAGGCTTCGCCGCTCAGTATCAATCTGTCCGCGACTGTGACCGCGCCGAGACGTACCCACTGGTCATCGGTGTAGGTCTGTCCATGCAGAAGATACAGCACGGGATAGCGCTCATCTGGCTGCTCGTCATAGCACGGTGGCAGGTAGATCAGGTATTCCTGCGGAGGTTTGGTTTCCTGTACACTACCTTGCTCGACGCGCCCTGGCTGGGTCAGGCAACCGAGTGGTGTCGCTGTCGGGGTTGGTGTGGGTGGTAACGGCGCAGGCGTATATGTAGGAGTGGCAGGAATCGTTGTCGGTGTGGAGATAGGCTCGTTTGACGGCGAGCAGGCCCAAAGCCCGGCCAGAAGCGGGATGAGAAGAAGGGTTCGACAGAAGCGTATCATCATGTCCATCTGCTTGCGATTTTTCAACCTTCGCATTATACTCGTCTCGCCCGGGGTGTAGCGCAGTTGGCAGCGCACCGCGTTTGGGACGCGGGGGCCGGCGGTTCAAGTCCGCCCACCCCGACACAAAACCGCCG
>CAZLOC010000016.1:18354-24244 GCA_964560935.1 uncultured Anaerolineaceae bacterium
TTTGGGACGCGGGGGCCGGCGGTTCAAGTCCGCCCACCCCGACACAAAACCGCCGGACCTTTCTGGTCGGCGGTTTCCCTTTTCAGGGACTTCGCCGCTCGCCTACCCCGACCAAAGAATCGTCGATCCTATAGGTCGGCGGTTTCCCCATTGAGAGAATGTTACATCTCTAATACCCAGACTTTTAGGTGACAATTACATCCAAAGCGATGGCACCTTTGTGCTAAAATAAATACGGAGGGCCTTATGGCAAAGAAAATCGACGGTGTGATCGAAGCAGTTCGTTACAATCGAAATGGGCAGATCGCCCTGGTGCGCGCCTACGAGCGGCGCGGTGTCACCTTCTCTGATCGCGTGGTGCTCGACCGAAAGACCCTGCTGGAACGGCTTAAGGCAGGCAAGAATTTCAGTACCGGCCAGCGTAAGGAATTTTTGGCCAGCACTTTTGAACTCGGCAAGACTGTCAAGGCCGTGGGCAAAAATGGCAAGGAATTCTTGACAACCCGCGAGGATGCGGCGCAACGTGACGAACTCGAAGAGACACCGGCGTTTTAACGAAGCGCCTCAAACCTGTCGAAAAGCCTGTTCCTGATGAAACTGATTGACCGAACCCCACTGCAAGACGAAAATGGCGAAATAGGGATTGTTCAGCGTATACAGGGTACGCTCCAGTTTGGCTTAAGCTGGTATCCTGAATTGGAAGCCCAGAAGTTTGCGCTTGCCCTATTGGAACGTGGCCTGGGGAAAGGGTATACAGTGATCCGCAACCACATGCTGGGGGCCAGCGGGATCACGATCCCGCTGGCGATAGTAGGGCCGGGGGGTATCTTTGCAACTTATGTCACGCACTTGCGCGGTACTTACCAGGCAAAAGGCGATAGCTGGGGCACTGTTTCCGGTGAAACCTTCAAACCTGTGGCCATCAATTTGCTAACCCGTACAGAGCGTTTGGCGCGGGCGTTGCAAGCATTCATTGAGCGCCAGGGTGTGAAGTTGCCAAAACCCGTTGAGCCGGTGTTATTGACAGCAAATCCTGGCATGCACGTGCAATCGTTACGTCCGATTGTGCGCGTTGTCATGGTAGATGCCTTGGAGCGTTGGGCGGTTTCAGTGAGCAAAGCCGCGCCTGTTTTTACCGTTGAGACTGCCTATGAATTGGCTGACCGGATCATCAATCCGCGTCCGCCAAAAAAAGAAGGGGAACCTGAAGCCGTTCCCCTCTCGCCAAAATCAGAGTCTGCTGCGCAAGCAATTCGAGATGAGGAAGAGCCGGGGCTTTCGCGCGCCGGGGCCATTTTCCGCGCTGCTGATGAAGCCGGGACGCTCAATCCCGCAGACCTTGGGTTTGCATTCGATGAGGATTCGGAATTGGAAGTTCCTCCGGAATTGATCGAGACCAACCCGGCGGTGCCTCTCCCGGCGAAGGCTGATGCGAAAAAACGCTATTTGGGCATGACCGTTCCACAACTGGCGCTATTGACAGGTATGTTCCTGGTCGAGCTTTGTGTGCTGGTTGGCTTTGCCATTATTCTCTATCTTAATTCCTGATTTCCTTTGGCATCTCCTTTTCTCTCCATTATTATTCCTGCCCACAACGAGGAACGTAGATTGCCCCACGCACTGGAGCAAATTTTTGCGTTCTTGCAAGCCCAAAGCTATACCGCTGAAGTCCTGGTAGTTGAAAATGGTAGCAGCGACCGGACCTATGAGATTGCCTTGGGGTTGGCAAAGCATCATGCGAACTTGCGGATCTTGAAAGAGGAGCAACCCGGCAAAGGCAAAGCCATTTGCCGCGGTATGCTGGAAGCCAGAGGGGAATATCGTTTCATGTGTGATGCCGATCTCTCGATGCCCATCGCCGAACTGAGTAAATTCCTTCCAGCAAAGGCGGAACAACTTGATGTTGCCATTGCCTCGCGAGAGGCCGTTGGAGCTGTTCGCTACAACGAGCCAGAATATCGTCACCGTGGTGGACGGCTGATCAATTTTGCCATTCGCCTTTTGATTCTCCCGGGTTTTCATGACACGCAATGCGGCTTCAAGTGTTTCCGTGGGGCCGTTGCCGAAGACATTTTTCCTTATCAGACCGTCTCTGGCTGGTCATTCGACATAGAGATTCTGTATGTTGCCCTCAAGCGGGGATATCAAGTTAGCGAAGTGCCGATCCACTGGTACTTCGACCCTGAGACCAAGCTCCGGGCGGTTAAAGATGCTTTCCTCATGCTTCGCGATATCTTCCTGATTCACTGGAATAACCTGCGCGGCTTGTATGACCCGCAAGACTGACCCTCCCGATCTGCAATTTGAAATAGATTTGTGGAAAAGCGGTCTGAGTCGCGTCGCTGGACTGGATGAGGCCGGACGTGGCGCGCTGGCCGGACCGGTTGCCGTCGGAGCAGTGATCCTGCCTCCCGATCCGCATCTCACCGGGACTTTGGCCGGCGTGCGCGATTCTAAGCAGATGACGCCCCGACAGCGTGACCTGTGTGCGCCCAGCATTCAAGAGACTGCCCTGGTATGGAGCGTGGCTTATGCCTCCCCCGAAGAAATCGACCGGTTGGGCATCGTCAGCGCCACGCGCTTGGCGGGGATGCGTGCGTTGGAGGCCTTGACTCTGCACCCAATTTTCTTGCTGACAGACTTCCGCCTGGAATTGCCCGAAAGCGAACTGCCGCAAACCTCACTGCCGAAAGGTGACACACGCTCCTTGAGTATTGCGGCTGCATCCGTGCTGGCAAAAACAGCGCGCGACGCGCTCATGCGTGAACTGGACGGGCAATATCCGGGCTATGGGCTGGGACAAAACAAGGGGTACGGCACACAGGCCCATCGGTCCGCGCTGATGCGGTTGGGCTATTCCACCATTCACAGAAAGACGTTCTCATTAAAATCGTAGGGACAGGCCTTCGCCTGTCCCTGCATGGTTCAGGGGGAATTTAATTTGTCTTTCGTTCACTCGTGGTGCTAAGCCATACTCCCGAACCAGCCTTTTCGTTCCATCCATTTTGCAATTTCCAGGACCGGGATTACGGTTGTGGCCAGCGACAGGACAATTGCCACATCTTCCCAGGGCAGGCTAAAGGTATTGAACGCGGCATGCAAGAACGGCAGATAAACAATCAAAGCCAAAAGCGTTAGTTCCCACACAATTGCCAGGTTCAGCCATTTATTGGCAAAAGGTTGCTTGAAAACTGAGTTCCGGTCCGAACGGAAGTTGTAGGCCTTGAAAAACTCGAACAGGACCACCGAGACAAAGGTCATCGTGCGCGCCTCCTCGGGGCTGCGTCCCGTGCTCAATGCCCAGGCAAATAATCCCAAGTTGACAGTTGCCAGCCAGATACCACCAATAACCATCAGAATTGTCACGGGGCGGGTGAAAATGCCCGTGCGGGAACTGCGCGGTTTGCGTTTCATCAAATCTTTTTCAGGCGGATCCACAGAAAGCGCCAGCGCAGGCAGGCCATCCGTGGCAAGATTAAGGTAAAGTATCTGTACGGTTTCCAGCGGAATAGGCATGCCAAGCAAAGTGGCGCTCGCTATCAGGAGAATTTCGCCGATATTGGACGAGAGCAGGTACATCAGGTATTTCTTGATATTGCCAAAAATACCGCGTCCTTCTTCAACTGCGGCAACAATGGACGCGAAGTTATCGTCGGTCAGCGTCATGGCGGATGCTTCCTTGGACACGTCTGTGCCGGTGATACCCATTGCCACACCGATATCGGCTTTCTTGAGGGCAGGCGCGTCGTTTACGCCATCGCCGGTCATGGCGACAATGTGCCCGTTCTTTTGCAGGGCTGTCACCACGCGTAGTTTGTGCGATGGGGAAACGCGCGCATACACTTCTATATTCTCGACCTCGCGTTCAAAAGCCTCATCGCTCAAGGTATCCAGTTCTGCACCGGTCACAACGCGTCCGTTTTTGAGCAGGCCCAGTTCAAGAGCCACTGCCTGCGCGGTGAGCGGGTGATCACCCGTGATCATAACAACTTTGATGCCCGCCTCTTCGCATGTTTGAATGGCGGATTTGGCTTCCGGGCGCGGCGGATCGATCATTCCCATCAGGCCGAGGAATGTCATCTCTTGTTCCGCGGTTTCGATGCCGGTATCCGCGCGTGTGGCGACAGCCAGAACGCGCAGCGCCTCTCCCGCCATGCTTTGGGCAACGTCAAGAATTCGACGTTTACCGTCATGGTCGAGTGTGGTTTCGCCTCCCGCTGTGTATTGCCTTGTGCATGATTCAATGACGATTTCCGGGGCGCCTTTGGAGTAGGCGACGGTTTTGCCATCCACTTTATGCAGCGTGGTCATGCGCTTGGTTTCGGACGTGAAGGGAATTTCATTGATGCGCGGATAAAGCTCATCCAGTTCCGATTTCTTCAGATCAGCCTTGGCGGCCGCTACCACGAGCGCACCTTCGGTGGGATCGCCCTTGATATGCCATCGTTTCTCTGCTTCGTTGTAAACGTTTCGCGCATCCGAAGCCAGCGTCGCCCCAAGCAACAACTGTTTCAGGAGATCGGAAGGTTCAACCGATGAGCCGTTAACAGAGAACTGTCCTTGCGGTTCATAGCCAGCGCCCGATACGCCAAGCATGTCACCAGCAATGTAGATTTTTCGTACCGTCATCTCGTCCTTGGTCAGTGTGCCGGTCTTATCTGAGCAGATGACTGATGTGCTGCCTAATGTTTCGACGGCGGGCAGGCGACGTACCAGGGCGTGACGCTTGACCATCCTTTGAACGCCAATGGCAAGCGAGATGGTCACGACGGCGGGTAACGCTTCGGGGACGACTGCAACAGCAAGCGCAATACCAAAGAGCGCCATCTCTATCAAGGGCTGTCCGCGAAACAGGCCAATTGCGGCAATGAGCGCCACAATGATGAAGGCGGCACGTGCCAGGTTTTTTCCGACCTTATCCAGGTTCTCCTGAAGCGGGGTTCTCCCACTTTCGACGGTTTGTAGAAGTTGGGCAATTTTACCGAACTCGGTATTCATGCCCGTCGCCACGATAACAGCGCGCCCGCGTCCATAGGTAGCGGCAGTGCCCGCATAAACGATGTTTTTGCGGTCACCGATGGCGAGATCGCTCTTGCCAATCGCATTGGCGTGTTTTTCCACCGGCACGGATTCGCCAGTGAGGGCAGCTTCTTCGACCTGCAAGTTGATAGACTCGACTAGGCGCGCGTCTGCCGGTATTTTGTTCCCTGCGCGTAACAATACAATGTCGCCTAGGACAACCTCACGCGCGGGGATTTCTATCTCTTCGCCGTCGCGCATTACAGCCGCGGTGGGAGCCGCCATTTGCCGCAACGCCTCAATTGCGCGCTCGGCACGGTATTCCTGGATAAATCCCAATCCTACGGCAAACAATACAATGACGGCGATAACAATCGCATCCAATCCCTCGCCAAGAAAGGCCGAGACAATGGTGGCGATGAGCAGGATGATGATTAACACATTTTTGAACTGCTCTGCAAAGATTTCCCAGGGCGAGATGCGATGGGCTGCCTGCAATTCGTTAGGACCGTGTTGCTCGAATCTGCGGGAGGCTTCCTCGGAAGACAACCCGCCCTGTTGCGCGGAAAGATGTTTGAGAACATCTTTAATTTCTAGCGCGTACCAGTCGTTTCGGACAATTTCTTTCTTTTGATTTGCAATAGGTTCTGCCATTCAGTGCCTCTCCGTGTTCAAAGTGTCAGCGTTGATAAAAGAAAGACCACCACAGCTATCGTGGTGGTCTTGCCAACGCATGCGAGCGCGCGGACTGCCGAGAGCTATGCTCTGTCCTGA
The DNA here is from genome assembly GCA_964560935.1 of uncultured Anaerolineaceae bacterium. Classification (GTDB taxonomy): domain Bacteria; phylum Chloroflexota; class Anaerolineae; order Anaerolineales; family Villigracilaceae; genus JAABUE01. Next base: position 24,148 of record CAZLOC010000016.1, read on the forward strand.
CGACAGCCTGCCCTGAGGGGATCCAGGCGGCTACTCCCCATCCATAAGCAGTGTAACAACGGACAGAATGCCTGTCAAGTAAGAATATGCTTAAGGG
>CAZLOC010000017.1:0-23809 GCA_964560935.1 uncultured Anaerolineaceae bacterium
GGTCAGAAGGGCTAAAGAAATTCGTCTCATGTTTTTCTCCTTTGGCGTGTCTCGCCCGCGCCGGCGGGTTAAAACTCACTCGTCAATCTGGGATTGATCCCTACCTTATCCTTGAAAAAGGCCTGCATGGTTTTGATGTCGGCTTCCATATCGTCGGTCAGCGTAAAGGTTGGACCGATGCCGCAGGTTTTGGTACGGCTGTCCACGTAGCCCGCCACAATTGGGATGCAGGCCTTTTTCGCGATGTGGTAAAAGCCCTGTTTCCATTGACTGACCTTTTTCCGTGTCCCCTCGGGGGTGATGACCAGTTGGAAACGGTCGGCTTCCTGAATGGCCTGTACCGTCTGCTCCACCAGTCCCTGTGGTTTGGAGCGGTCCACGGGCACGCCGCCGCACCAGCGGAAGAACCCGGCGACCGGCCAGCGGAACAATTCCTTTTTTCCCATGTAACGCAAATTCCCTTTCAGGACGAAGGCCAGCGCCAGGAACATGACGAAGTCCCAGTTGGAGGTATGCGGCGCGCCGGCGATGACGAATTTAGGAATGTCAGGTAGTTGTCCTACCACGCGCCAGCCGAACAGACGCAGAAAAAATTTCGATAAGCCCCGAAACACCCGAGTTAAGATCGGGGTATTAAAAATGGTCGTTTTCAATGGTATCTCCCTTTGGCGAATATAAAACGACTCGTGAAAGTATAACATTTAACAAAGTCAACTACATTTCAAAAGTTGAATCAAAAAAACAATTGTCCCCTATATATTTCTATATCACTTTTACGACTGACCCCTGTACCGTCTTCTCCACCTCGATGCGTGTTGGGAAGGCATCCTTCAACTCATCCAAATGTGTGATGATCAATATCTTTGCAAAGTCGTCTTTTACCAAATTAATAGCTTCGATCAGCCGTTGTCTCCCCTGGGTATCCTGCGAGCCGAAGCCTTCGTCGATGACCAGGGTTTGCAGGCGCGCGCCCTTGCGCTGGGCCAGCACTTCCGAGAGCGCCAACCGGATGGCGAAATTGACCCGGAAGGCCTCGCCGCCCGAATACATCTCGTAATCGCGCACTCCGGCCCCGTCGCTGATCTGGATATCGAGTGTCTCTTTCAGGTCATCGCGCTTCCTGTCCTTGTACTCCGCCTGGGTCACAAAGCGGACGCTCATCTGCCCGTCGCTCAGGCGGTCGAGCAGTTCGTTGGCGCGCGTCTCGATCTGCGGCAGCGCCTGTTCGATCAACAGCGCCGGGACGCCATCCTTGCCGAAGGCGCGCTCCAGTGTCTTGTGACGGGCAATCTGATGCTGCAACTCTTCCCGTCCGGCAGCATAGTCGGTTTTGCGTTTTTTCAGGTCGGATAGCACATCCACTTTCTGGCGCGCCGCACCCACCTCCTGCGTCAGACGATTCTCCTGCTCCTGCAAGCGCAGCAATTCATCCATGGCGGAATCCACATCCGGGGCCTGCGCTTCGGAGGCTGCCAACAAGACCACGGCTTCATCATGCTCTTTCTGCTGCATCTCAACTTCCGATTTGCGATTTACGATTTCGGATTTGAGACTGTCAATTTCGTTCTCGATGGGTTTGAGCGCCGCGCGCGCTTTTTCTAAGTTCTGATACTCTTCTTCCGCAACGCGCTGCTCGGACTCGGCCTTGCGCGCGGCATCGTGCGCAGCTGCATCATATCCAAGCGCAGCCAGTTCCATGTCCACTTTCTTGAGTTGTTTTCGGGCTTCAGCGGCAAAACTTTCTTTTTCGAGACTTTTCGACACTTCCGTCATGCGCTTCTCACCCGTGGCTTTCCACTCATCAGCCTGTTTTTGCAAGCTCTCCAGGCGTTCGGTAAGCTGGGCAATCATTGTGGACGCGGACTGGCGATCTTGCTCGATAGAGGCATAGTTCATGATGCGTGATTCGTAATCCGTGATTTGCTCGGCGAGTGCCTTCATCTCGGCTGTATTGGCACGATAGCGGTCGCCCTGTGTTTTGCCATCAGCTTCCAGCCCGGCCAGTGTGGACTTGCGGTGTGCCTCGCTCAAATCCTGCCCGCATAACGGACAGACTGCTCCATCTGTCGCTTGCAGTCGGTCGATGCGCGTTTTAAGTTCGTCCATCTGGATTTTGAGCGCCTGGTTTTCCGCTTTCAACTCGGCCATTTTTTCGCGCGCAGCCCCTATCTGCTTCTCCAACTCTTCACGCTCGGCCATTTCTGCTTCAGCCTCAGCCAGCGTTTTTTTCGCGCTTTCAATCTGGCCTTGCAATTCCTCGATCAATGACGCCTGAGCGCGCCCTGCTGATTGCTGAACGCTGAGAGCTTCCCGTTCCTGCTCCAACTTCGCCTTTTCAACAGCGATCTCTTCCAACAACGGTTGGCGGTGTTTCTCGTGCTCGCGGAATTGCGCCGCGATCTCGTCCATACGTTCGGACTCCGCCCGGGCTTGCTTCCATTTCTCGTAAGCGGATTCCACGTCCGCAGCGCGCTCCAGCAGGTCAGCGTAGGTGGCGCGTTCGGCTTCTCGGTCCGCGAGACGGGTTTGCAGTCCGGAAAGATGCGATTGGGATCGTTCTAGGACCGTGACCAGCGTCTCGACCAGTCTACGCTGATTTTCAAGAGAAGCCTCTACCTTTTTCATATTTTCCAATGCAGTTTCTTGTGTCTTGCGCGCCTTCGCCAGTCCCTTGAGTTCGCGTTCCAAGTCGGTCAGGTGTGCTTTGCGTTGATCCTCCTCCGACAGTTCATTATCAATTTCGGTGATTCGCCCATCCATGTTCCGGACCTCATCCTCGACAGTCCTACGGCGCTCGGCGGTGTGGGCGCGATAGGTCTCCCAGGCTTCGAGGCCCAGGATGCTGCCCAGCACCTCCTTGCGCTTGCTGGCGGTCTGCTGGGTGAACTGGTCGGCTTTGCCTTGCAAAAAGAAAGCCGCATTGACGAAGGTGTCGTAATCCAGGCGCAGAATCTGCTCGATGCGCGTTTGGGTCTCCCGCAAAGTCCGCTCCGTGAGCGGGCGCCATGCACCCTGACCGTGGACCGTGGACCGTGGACGGTCTTCGGTCTTCGATCCACCGTCCAAAACCTGGAACTCCAACACCGTGCCTTTGCCGCGTTGCAGGCTGCGCTGTACGCGATAAATGTTTTCTTCATAAAAAAATGTAAACGCGACTTCCGCCGCATCTGATTGCAGGTTGACGACCGAATCATCACGTTTGCGTGCCTGCCCGAACAGTGACCAGGTGATTGCATCCAGCAGGGACGATTTGCCTGCCCCATTGGGACCGGAGATGCAGGCCAGCTCAAAGGTCGTGAAATCCAATTCGATAGGATCGCGATAGGAGAGAAAACCGGAAAGACGGAGTTGGATTGGGATCATGAAAAGGCCTTTTTGAAAACAATAACCACTAAGACACAAAGCCGCGAAGGCGCTAATAATTGACCTTTGTGTCTTTGCGCCCCGGTGTCTTGGTGGTAAAAAATTTACAATTTCTTCCGGAAGGCATACTGGGTTTTGATAATGGTGTACCCGATACGCTTATAAAATTCATGGGAACGCGTGCGGATGACATTCGAACGCAAGTATACGCTCGAACAGCCCTTCTCAAGGGTCCAGGCTTCAGCGGCCTGCATCAATTTCTCGCCAATACGCTGTCCGCGCACGGCTTCGTCCACAACCAGACCGCCAATTTCAATTTCAGGATCATCTACCAGTAAGTTGTAGAGATGGGCATGTACCCAACCGAGGATTTTCCCATTTGCTTCGGCTACAAAAACAGCATTTTCATCAGATTTTTCTGCCAGGATTTCAAAGCGCCTGCGGACTTGCTCATCCGTCGACGGGTACCCCAATTGGTCAGCCAGATAAGCCAGTGCTTCGGCATCTTCCAGCCTGGCAAGGCGAATGGTTGTAGAGGTTTCTTCGGTCATAGGCAGGTGAATTATACCCGGGCTGCACAGTATGCTGGAATTTCGACTTTCCCGGTGTCAAGTTTTCCTCATCACGTATCACTGGTTTACTTGTTACATCCACCGACTGATGTTATCATCCAGCATCATGCTCGAAGTCGAATCCACCCGGTCGCGCAGGCGGCTAACTCTTCTGATGATCACACTCGCCACCCTGCCATGCTATTGCCTGGGCTGGATCGCCGTACAGTTGGCGCCCGACCCAAATGCCATAACACCAACTCCTTCCAATACGCCAATCACAGCCACCGCCACTGAAACGTTGAGCATCTTCACGCCCACCGAGAGCCTGACACCGGCTATCCTAACCGAAACGGCCTCCCTCACCCCCACTGAAACACCCACTCCCACCACCACCAGCACGCCCTTCCAGCCAGTAACCGTAACCTTCACCTTCACCCAAACGCCGACCAATACACCAACCTTCACTCCCTCTGTGACACCAACATTTACCCTGACATCGACCCCATCTTCTACTCCAACCATCACCAATACGCCGACTGCGACATTTACTCCAACGAGTACACCCTCACCAACGATTACAGGGTTGTCACCACAACAACAGTAGGTGTAATCTCACCTCTCCAATGTTGAATATTCTTCCATTTTTGAAATCTTTGCTTTCGATTCCTGGCCTTTCCGGATACGAAGACCCGGTCGCACGTTTGATCCAGGCAGAGTGGCAGCCGCTAGTGGATGAACTCAGTCTGAGCCGCCTGGGTTCGGTGCACGGGTTCAAAAGAGGTGCGGGAGAAGACCCGCGCCCGTCTATTATGCTGGCTGCCCACATGGACGCCATCGGCCTGATGGTCACGCAAATCGAAGACGGTTTCCTGCGCATCACCCCTATCGGAGGTGTGGACCCGCGCATCCTGCCCGGCCAGGCTGTGGTCGTCCACGCCACAGGCGCAGATGCAAAAGAAGACTTGCCCGGCGTGATCGTCATGCCGCCTGCCAGACTGCTCCCCCCAGACAACGGAAACGACGTTGTGGATATCGCGCATCTCTTCGTCGACGTGGGACTGCTCCCGTCAAAGGTGGCGAGTCTCGTCCGTGTCGGGGACCTAGTCTCTTTCGGAGCGGAAGCAGTTGAAATGTCCGGGGAGATCGTGAGCGGACACTCGCTCGACAACCGCGTTTCGGTCACGGCCCTCACCCTGTGCTTGCAAGAATTGCAGTCAAGGTCACATACCTGGGATGTGTGGGCCGTTGCAACTGTACAGGAAGAACTTACGTACGGCGGTGCGGTTACATCTGCTTTTCAACTGCGGCCAGACCTGGCGATTGCGATTGACACCACCTTCGCGAAAGGTCCTGGCGCAAATGGCTGGCAGACCTTCCCGCTTGGCAAAGGCCCCACCTTCGGGCGTGGTCCGAACATCCACTCTTACCTTTTCAAACAGTTCAAGGAGTTGGCGGAGCGGCTGGAAATCCCTTACGCGACCGAGATCATGCCCGAATCGTCCGGCACGGATGGCATGGCTATGCAAATTACAGCCGAGGGTATCCCGAACTTCGTATTGAGCATCCCTATCCGCTACATGCACACACCTGTCGAAATGGTGGGATTGAAGGACATCCAGCGCGCCGGGCGGTTATTGGCAGAGTTTATCGCCGGGCTGGAACTTGACTTTATGAGCACCATCACCTGGGACGATTAGACATGCCTGTATCGCAGCCAACCATCGGAAACGCGCAATTCAAATTGCTGGAAAAACTGTGCAATGCCTGCGCCGTCTCTGGGGATGAAGGCGAAGTGCGCAAAATTGTTTTAGAGGAAGTAAAGCCTTATGCCGACGAGGTCAAAGTCGATGCGCTGGGCAACGTATTGGCGACAAAAAAAGGCAGCGGCAGGAACCGACCGCGAGTTATGCTAGATGCTCACATGGACGAGGTGGGGTTCATTCTGGTTGCTGACGAAGGCGATGGATTGTACCGCTTTGAAACCGTCGGCGGCATTGATCTGCGTCATTTGCCGGGCAAGCCCATCCTGGTTGGCAAAGAGCACCTGACCGGTGTGATCGGCGCAAAACCCATCCACCTGGCGAGTGAGGAAGAACTCAAGCGCAAACCCTCACTCGACTCCCTGCGCATCGACCTAGGTCCAAGCGGTAAAGCCAAGCCTGGTGATTGGGCGACTTTTGCAACGAAATTCAAACGGATTGGGCCTTCCATCATGTCCAAAGCGATTGACGACCGCATCGGTGTGGCGACCTTGATCGAACTGGTCAAGCATGCTCCCCCAAACATAGATGTGTTGGCCGCCTTTACTGTGCAAGAGGAAGTCGGCTTGCGCGGCGCGAAGGTCGCAGCGTATGCCTTCGACCCTGACCTGGCCATCGCCATCGACGCGACTCCCGCCTACGATATGCCCAAGTACGACGGCTCAGAAAACGCTGTTTACAATACAAAACTGGGGTTAGGTCCGGCGATCTACATTTACAACTCATCCACCATTGACGATCCGCGCCTGGTACGTTTCCTGAAAGAGACTGCCGAAACCGAAGGCATCCCGTATCAAATCCGCCAACCGGGCGGCGGTGGGACGGATGCGGGCGCGATCCAACGCACGCGCGCAGGTATACCGGCCGTTTCGGTTTCGGTGCCGCATCGTTATCCCCACTCGCCCATCAGCATTTTGCGTGTGGATGATTGGAAGAACTCCCTCAAACTCTTACATTCCGCGCTAAGTCGAATAAGTCCCAAATTAGTATCTTCTCAATAAATCGGGGCGTGGGGTGTTGGGGGATGGCGTAGCCATCCCCCAACACCCCACATCCCCCCTTCTTTTTGAGAAGATACCCAAATTACTTACAGGTGTTTGAAACTATGAAAGGTTTAATAGCTTTAGTTGGCGCCGGGGAATATTTACCCGTAATGAATGAAATCGACCACCACTTGCTGGCTTCGGTCAACACAAACGGGCGCACTCCGCGCGTGGTCTGCATACCTACCGCCGCCGGGCAGGAAGGCGACGAGAGTGTGGACCGTTGGCTGCACATGGGCAAGGAACACTTCCAGACATTGGGCGCAGACGTGACCCCTGCTCGCGTCATCGACCGCGAGTCGGCGGACGATCCGCAATGGGAATTGGCCTTGGAGAACGCCGATCTGATCTACTTCTCCGGTGGCAACCCAATGTACCTGTACGAGATCATGAGGGGCAGCCGTGCCTGGGATGCCGCGCAAAGAGCCTGGGAGCGCGGCGCGGTCTACGCCGGGTGCTCGGCAGGCGCGATGATCCTGGCGCAGAGAGTGCCCAATTTCCGGGCGGCAGGCCTGACATCGCTGCAAGCATTTCAAGTTATCCCCGCCACTTTCGTCATCCCGCATTTCGACCGCATGCGTGGACTCTGGTCCGCTTTCCTGTTCGGTGTCCGTCGCCAGTTGAAGAACGATCAATTCATTCTGGGCGTGGACGAGAACACCGCACTGGTTGGGGTACTGGATGGAACCTGGCAGGTAATGGGACAGGGCCAGGCCCACATCATCACCCGCGATAGCCAGCAAGATTTCACCGCCGGGGAAGAAGTGCCGCTTACGTCCTGAGCGAAGCGTAGCGAAGTCGAAGGATGTGCGGCGAAGTCGAAGAACATCTTCCAGGTACACTGCGAGCATATCCATTCTGTGGTACAACATCCCTAGAAAACACTATGAAACAACTCATCCAAAAGCTGACCGAAACCTTCAGCCCTTCCGGCTATGAAGACGCCATCCGTGAAGTCATTCTGGCTGAAATCAAACCCCTGGCTGACGAAATCCGTGTGGACACGATGGGCAATGTCATTGCTCGAAAGGGAAAAGGTGGAAAACGCATCATGGTCGCCGCCCACATGGACGAGATCGGGTTGATCGCCACGCATATCGACGAAAACGGTTTCGTGCGTTTCACCACCGTTGGAATCCCCTTTGCCCGTTACCTGCTGGGTGGACGCGTCCGCTTTGTGAACGGAGTTCAGGGAGTGATTGGCTCGGAACACCCGGATAAATACAACGAAATCCCGCCCGCCGACAAACTGTTCATCGACGTGGGCGCAATTGATAAAATGGACTGCAAAATCAAGGTTGGTGATGTGGCCGCTTTTGAGCGCCCGTTCGTCGAGATGGGCAAGCGCCTGGTCGCCAAGTCGTTGGATGACCGCGCCGGGGTAGCTGTCGCTATCGAAACGCTGCGCAGGCTTGAGGGCGGTCCGAACGAGGTGTATTTCGTCTTCACCGTGCAGGAAGAGGTCGGCGTACGCGGCGCGACCGTCTCGGCCTACGGCGTCGATCCGGAAATCGGCATTGCCATCGATGTCACGCCCACTGGAGACACGCCCAATCCCATCCGGCGCGATATTGCTTTAGGCAAAGGCCCGGCCATCAAGGTCAAAGATCACCTGATGCTATCCGACCCAAAGGTGGTCAAGTGGATGGAACGCACTGCGCAGCAGGCCAAAATTCCAACCCAGCGCGAAGTGCTCACCGGCGGCAGCACCGATGCCCGGGCCATCCAAATTACCCGCACCGGCGTGCCGGCAGGCGGGCTGGTCCTTCCCTGCCGCTACGTACACTCGCCCTCCGAGATGATCGATTATGACGACGTTGAGAACGCGGTCAAACTGCTGACTGCCCTGCTCAGTGCGCCAATAGATTTAGGATAATGCGACGATTTCTGACAATTGCGATTTCTCTGTTCCTGCTGGCAGGCTGCGCCAATATCGCCTCGCTACTTCCCACGCCTGAGCCTGCCGCCGTACCCACAAGCACGATTACGGCCACCACAACTCCCACGATCCCTGCCACGCCATCCGTCACGCCCAGTGGACCTCGTACGCTGCGCATCTGGGTTCCACCACAATTCGACCCATCTGCAGAAACACCCGCCGGTACGCTACTCCAGGAAAGATTGGACGAGTTTATGGCGCGCCGTCCTGGCTTGCAGATCGAAGTACGGGTAAAAGCCGAGAGCGGACCCGGCAACCTGCTCAACTCTCTAAGCGCCACCCGGGCAGCGGCTCCATCTATCCTGCCAGACCTGGTAGCGCTCTCCCGCGCAGACCTGGAAGCAGCCACAGCCAACGGTTTGTTGCATTCCCTGGACGGTTTAACCACCCTACCCGACGACCCCGACTGGTATCCTTACGCCCGGCAGATGGCGCACATCCAGAACACCACTTTTGGCCTGCCCTTTGCAAGCGATGCGCTGGTTCTGGTTGGCTACCGTTATCCATTACCTTCGGCCTGGAGCGAACTACCGGAAGAAACGCTTTTCATCTTCCCCGCCGCCAACCCGAGGGCGCTTTTCAGCCTCTCGCTCTATCTCTCTGCCGGAGGCACACTCCAAGACAGTCAGGGACGCCCGGCGTTGGACGAAACGATCATGGCCGATGTGCTATCTTTTTATTTGCCCTCTACAGAAAATAAATTTATCCCCGCGTCGGTTACTACTTATGAAAACGATGAACAGGCCTGGAATGCCTTTCGCGAACAACGCGGCAACCTAGTCGTCAGCTGGACATCGCGATATCTGGAGGAGCAACCGGTCTCGCTAGCTCTCGCGCCTCTCCCCGGGCTTGAAACTGGTCCATATAGCCTGGCCACTGGCTGGAGTTGGGCGTTGGCCGGTTCCGACCTCGAAATCCAACCGCTGGTCATTGAACTGGCCGAATTCCTATCAGACGGCCAGTTTTTAGCAAAATGGACTGAGGCAGCAGGATACCTGCCCACGCGGCCAACAGCCCTATCGTCCTGGACCGATGCGAATGCCCAGATCATCTTGGCCCAAATCGCCGAATCCGCACACCTTCTACCCAGCCAGGATCTGATCGCCATAGTTGGGCCGCTATTTGCCGAGGCAACTCTTTCCGTTTTGAATGGAGAGCAACTCCCTGCTGAAGCGGCGCAATCCGTCGCCGAGCAACTAAAATAATTTATTACGATTATTCATATCTGGCGTTAACACAGGCGTGCTAGAATCTTCGAGAAAAGAAAGGAGTTCTTTATGCAGATCAATAAAGCTATGGCCGATTTAATGAATGCCCAGGTTGGAAACGAGTTAGGTGCATCAAACCAATATGTTCAGATTGCTTCTTATTTTGACGGAGAGGCGCTTTCCAAGCTGGCCAAGTTTTTCTATGACCAGGCCGAAGAAGAACGCGAACACGCCATGAAGTTCGTCCACTATTTGATGGAAGTGGGCGCTGGGTTGAGCATTGATGCTATCCCGGCAACCAAGACTGATATCGATTCAGCCGAACGGGCCTTCGAAATGTCTCTGGCCTGGGAGCAGGAAGTTACCGGCCAGATCAACGCCATGATGGATCTGGCCATCCAGGAAAAGGATTATGCTTCGCAAGCCTTCCTGCAATGGTTTGTGACCGAGCAGGTGGAGGAAGTATCTACGATGGAGAGCATGCTCCAGGTCGTGCGCAAGGCAGGCGAGAAGAACCTGCTCATGGTGGAAGCCTACCTGACACATCGCGAATAGCCAAGAAACTCACTTGCACTGTTAGTCGCATGCGGAAAATTGCATGCGACTTTTTGTTTTGAGGAACCATTTTCTACGGGTATTCGTCTATACTGAAATTTCAAAAGGAGCTTTAGAAATGAAAACCCAAACACTATCTCTTCTCTTCGTACTTGTAATCGTCCTTTCTGCTTGCGGCGGTGGATCGGCATTCCAACAAAATCAAGAAAAGTGGGACGGGCAGAACATCGATCATTATCGGTTTACGGTTGCTGTCAGCTGTTTCTGCCCCTTTGCCAACGTGGAAGTGACTTATGAAGTGCTGAACGGACAGGTTGTGAACCAATCCGTGCAGTCCTCACCTGATAACCCGTTTGACGAGGCGCTGGTCAGTGATTTCTATCAAGCCTATAACACGATTGAGAAAGTGTTTTCTTATGTGGAAGGTGCTATCGAAGAAGCCGATGAAACCACCATCGAATACGACGCAGACTACGGTTTCCCCAGCACTGTTTCCGTGGACTGGATCAAGCTGGCAACCGATGACGAAATGTATCTCACCCTGAGCAATTTCGAACCAATGCCATAAGAAAAACAGGCTCCTAATCGGGAGCCTGTTGCTATTTGTTCCTTACTTCTTTTTCTGCTGTTCTTTCTCTTCATCTTCGGCCTTCGCAGGCATAAAAGCCCTGAAGAAAGAAATACCTGCGCCCAACGCAAAAGCGCCCGCAGACCCGGCGCTGGCAAAATCTGTCAGCGCAATCAACACCCCAAAAAAACCGAGCACAAGCGCGATCTGCACTTGCCAGGTCGCCTTCTGATAGGCATCCAGTACAAAACGCGCGATTCCAAAACCGATCAGCAGGAAACCCAAAAAGCGGATCAAGTTCCCCAGAATGCCAAGGATCTCTTTAAAAATCAGCAATCCATCCATTTTTTCTCCTTTGTAAATCGATTGAATTATAACCATGCCCAGATCATCCACAGGCCGATCATGAGTACCCCAATTGTAATACGGAGGACAATCGACCAGCCCCAACCTAGCATCAGTGACCAGGCTACATTCAGCGCTTCACGCCATTTTCTGAGCCGGATGAATTCGACAAGGAACACACCAACTGGTGCAGCGACCAATCCGGCGACTGGGGAAAGAATAATACTGACCACGAGACTGGCTGCATAACCCGTTCCTATCGAAAGCCAGGAGGCGCCACTCTCTCGCGCTTTTTTGCCCATCATGATATTGTCGCTGACATTGCCAACAATCATCAAGATGGTGACCAGGGTAAAAATGATCCAGCCTTTGATCCCAAAGCCAGATACAACCCCATAGACCAATATGGCCAGCCAGTTGACGACCAGACCTGGAAAGACGGGGACGATCAATCCGGCTGTGCCAACGATGAGCGCGAACAGGGTCAGCGTTTCTATGCCGACCTTTAGCCAGAATTCGAGATCTGTGGTCATATAATCTCCGACCGTGGACAGTGGCAGCAAATAACCGCCATTTACGGTCTATGTTAATGGTCTATGGTTTGATAACCTCAATGCCGCCCATCCAGGGGCGCAGCACTTCCGGCACAATGATGGAACCATCCGCCTGCTGGTAATTCTCCATTACAGCGATCAACGTGCGCGGCAAGCCCAGCCCCGATCCGTTCAAGGTGTGCGGGTAACGGACCTTGCCACCTTCCGCAGGCCGGTAACGAATGTTAGCGCGCCGCGCCTGGAAATCGGTCACGTTCGAAACCGATGAGATTTCCAGCCACTCATCGCATCCCGGCGCCCAGGCTTCGAGATCATAGGTGATGGTCGAGCCAAAGCCCAGATCACCCGTACATAGTTGCTTGACACGATACGGGATGCCCAACTCGACGCAGGTCTGCTCGGCATTTTCGCGCATTTTCTCGACCCAATCGTTCGACTCTTCCGGCTTGCAATAAATGTACATCTCGACCTTGTCAAACTGGTGACCACGCTTGATGCCGCGCACATCGCGTCCGGCGCTCATCTTCTCGCGGCGGAAGCAGGGCGTATAGCCCGTATACAGACGCGGCAACTCGGCTTCTTCCAGGATTTCGTCCATGTGATAGCCGGTCAACGGGACTTCCGCAGTCGGTACGAAATACAGGTCTTCCTCGTGGTCCTTGTACAGGTTGTCGGCGAATTTGGGCAACTGCCCCGCGCCGTAGACCGTCTCGGTCTTGACCATGAAAGGCAGGTACTTCTCGGTATAGCCCTGGCGGATGTGCAGGTCGAGCATGAAAGCGATCAATGCGCGCTGTAAACGCGCGCCCGCGCCGCTCAACACGTAGAAGCGCGAACCGGTAATTTTCGTTCCACGTTCGAAGTCGATGATGCCGAGCTCCGGTCCCAGGTCCCAATGTGGCTTGGGCGTGAAATCGAATTTGCGCGGCTCGCCCACCGTTTTGATGACGACGTTTTCATCCTCATCTTTGCCATAGGGCGTGCGTTCATCTGGGATGTTTGGAAGGTTCGCCATCAGCGACTGGAGTTCAGCATCCACGTCGACCAGCTCCGTGTCCATGGCGCTGATCTTGTCCCCAACAGCGCGCATCGCATCGATCTTGGACTGTCGGGCTGATGCGTCCTTCATTTGGCCGATCTCTTTCGAGACGGCATTCCGCTCTGCCTTGAGTGTCTCTACTTCGGTCAGTAGCTCGCGGCGCTTCTCATCTAACTTGAGGATCGCATCAACCGGCGACGGGTCCATCTGACGATCCTTGAGCGACTTGCGGACAACTTCAGGCTGTTCGCGGATCAGGTTGATATCTAACATGGCAGTACCTCCGTTGTAGCTGTCAGCGTTCAGCTTTCAGCATATATAGAATACGCCCCCGTCCTGGCAGGACGATGGGGCGTATCGTGGTACCACCTGCGTTTGCAACCCCCTCCCGCCCTTCGGGCACCCTCCCCCTGGAAGGGGGAGGGCCGGGGTGGGGGTTACCTCGGCTTGCGCTGTAACGGGCGCATTCCCGGCTCTCTTACGGCCTGCGGCCCCTGCGAGAGCGACTGCCCCGTGGAACGATTTGTCAAATTGTTCTACAGGACACCGGAAGGGATTTCACCGCCTGGCTGCCTGCCTCGCACTGAACCGGCAGGTCTCTGAACAGTTGCGCGGATACTTATCTCCGGGTAGGTCTTCTAATGGGTTGGATTATACACGTCTGGGGAGGGATGTCAAGTTGCGCAAAGCTTGTATAATCAAATGATCATGCCAGAGGTGCCAATATGCTGACCCAGATGCAAAACTACGCTAAAGATCTGCCTTTTGTCTTCCGCCTGATCGGGAAACGCAATGAAGACGGTATCGAAAGCCAACTGCTGGTCACTTCCAGCCTGTTTGGATACCGGCGTATGGCTGAACTGATCCAATCTGATAGCGAATCTCCTCGTGCAGCTATTCTTTACGTACATTGGTATGAGCCGGAAGCGCCGGACTCAAACCGGGGGCAATTTGTGGCTGAAGCCAGGGAAATGGCGAAACGCGGTGCGGCCTGTTTGCTGATCGAAACCATGTGGTCTGACCCGGATTTCTTCCTGAAACGGACCCAGGAAAATGACCCGCAGAACTCCATCCAGCAGGTGGTGGATATCCGCCGCGCGATGGATTTCCTGCTGTCGCAACCCGGCATCGATCCTGGTCGCTTCGCTTACGTGGGACATGACTTCGGCGGCATGTACGGTGTGCTGGCCGGCAGCCTGGACAAGCGCCCGACACATTACGTCATCATGGCGGCCACGCCTCGCTTCCCGGACTGGTACCTGTATGCCCCAAAATTGGAGGGAGAGGCGCGTGAAGCATTTATCTATCAAATGGCTGAAATCGACCCGATCACCCATGTGGGGAACCTGTCACCCGCCCCGATCCTGTTCCAGTTTTCCAACGACGATTTCCATGTGCCGCGCGAAAGAGCAGAAGAATTTTTTGCCGCCGCCGGGAAGCCGAAAGAATTGCGCTGGTACCAGGCTGGCCATGGCTTGAATGAGGAAGCCACACAGGAACGAAAGGCATGGCTGAAAGAAGCCCTTTCACTTTCGGAAAGATAATTGGCTAAGAGTTGGAAATGGTGTGATTCCGCCGGATATGATCGGCAAGTTCCCAAGCTTTGCAACGCAGTTCATCCAGCCGGTTGTTCTTTTCAACGTACCCCTCTTTCCAGCGGAACTGCCCGTTTTCGTAGCTTTGGCAAATCACCAAATCGTTGAAAGAACCCATGCCCCCATAAGCTGAGAGCAAATGCTCGATTCCGGAATAATCAGAATCCAACAATCGCGCTCTCGATTGACGCATCCATTTCGACCAGTGCTGTTCCCCGTCAGCTTCTAACAATCGAATGATCTCGTCCAAGACTTCCAGTAGCTCATCCAGTTTGGTCGCCATCAGGATTTCCCATAAAATACTCGGTTGTGGCCTGTCCGGGCTGGCTGATGCCCTCGCGCTTGATCACCTTCCAGAGGGTTAGCAGGATGATTTTGATATCCAGCCAAAACGACCAGTGATCCACGTACCAGACGTCGAATGCAAATTTATCCTGCCAGGTAATGGCATTGCGCCCGTTGACCTGCGCCCAACCCGTCAGGCCGGGATAGGCATCGTGGCGGCGCATCTGCTCGGGTGAGTAGCGCTCAAGGTATTCCATCAGCAACGGGCGTGGTCCAACCACGCTCATCTCGCCGCGCAGGATGTTGAAGAGTTCGGGCAACTCGTCCAGGCTGAGAGCACGCAGAAAACGACCGAGACGGGTTAAACGCTGGGAGTCCGGAAGCAGGTTTCCGGCTGAGTCTGAGGCGTCTGTCATCGTCCTAAATTTATAGATATAGAAAGGTCGTCCCTTGTAACCCGGTCGTTTTTGACGAAAGAGGATGGGCGTCCCAAGAAAGATGCGCACAGATAGCGCCGTCAATAGCATGAAAGGTGAAAGCAAGAGAAATCCCAGTGAAGCTGCGATCAGATCGAAAACACGCTTGCTGACGGGCAATCCGGACGGAAAGAGCATAGAGGGATTTTATCAAACTTTGTGGTATATTCTGCGTGGGAGCAAATATGAACGAACGAATTCTGATTATCGAAGACGATCAGGCCATCTTGAAACTCTTGCAGCGCGGCCTGGCTTATGAAGGTTATACGGTGGATACGGCCATGGATGGGCGCACGGGATTGATCCTGGCGCGTGACCATACGCCAGACCTGGTCATCCTGGACTGGATGCTGCCGGGCATGGACGGGCTGGACGTTTGCCATCGTTTGCGCACGGGCGGCTCGATCCCGATTTTGATGCTGACGGCCAAAGACACGGTGCAGGATCGCGTGCAAGGATTGGATGCCGGGGCGGATGACTACATGGTCAAGCCGTTCAACCTGGACGAGTTGCTGGCGCGCGTGCGCGCCCTGCTACGCCGCACCCAGCCGGAACGTATCCCGATATTGAAATTCGCCGACCTGACGTTGGACACTGGCTCCCGTCAGGCGTCACGCGGCAACCGTATGGTTTCGTTGACGGCCAAAGAGTATGAGCTGCTTGAATTGTTCATGCGCCACCCCAAGCAGGTGATGACGCGTGAAGTCATTTTCGACCGTGTTTGGGGCTACGATTTTGGCGGCGAAAGCAACGTGTTGGAAGTGTACATCCGCTACCTGCGTCAAAAGCTGGAAGCGGATAGCGAGCCGCGCTTGCTTCATACGGTGCGCGGTGTGGGCTACGTCTTACGGGAAGAGTAATTTCCAAAAGACCGGGCTGAGTAGCCCGGTCTTGTTGAATATGTCTTTACGTTCACGCCTGACCCTATTGTACTCATCCCTTGTTATGGGGGTTTTGCTGGTCTTTGGCTCTGCCGTTTATCTATTGGTCAGCATTTTGCTCATCAACCATATCGATGACCAGTTGGAAGCCACGGTAAAAGATATCGTCAATGTGACCTGGGTCAACCCGGTTGGAGATATCAACGTAATCAGCTTTCCTCCGTTGGATATGACCGCCAACGTCTATGTCCAGATTTGGGGACGAAACGGGAGGCTGATGACCTCCTCGCCAAGCCTTGTGCAGATCAACGAATCGCTCGACCCTGAGAACTTGCGCATCAGCCAGCCGGTATATCATGAAACAAGGTTTCGAGGGGTTCATTTGCGTGTGCTCAATGTGCCGCTCATTATCGATGAGCGCCCCGTGGGTACCTTACAAGCCGCAACCAGCCTGGATGTAGTGGATGCCGCCCGCGAGGTACTGCTGTATATCATGGGCGTTGCAATCGTCATTGCTGTGCTGTTAGTCGCTTACGGTTCCTGGCTGGCCGTGGGCAGGGCCCTGGCGCCACTCGAAGCAATTACCGAAACAACCGAACAAATCAACCGCGCCGATGATCTCGCCCGCCGCATCCCTTACGATGGACCCATGCACGACGAGATTGGTGGTTTGATCGAAGCCTTCAACCAGACTTTGGAACGCCTGGAGACGCTTTTTACCTCCCAGCAACGTTTCCTGGCAGATGTCAGTCACGAACTGCGCACGCCGCTCACGGTCATCAAAGGCAATGTCGATCTGATGCGCCGCATGAAGAGCCTCGACGAAGAGTCTCTCACCAGCATCGACCAGGAAGCCGGGCGTCTCACGCGCTTGGTCGGCGGACTGCTGCTGTTGGCGCAGGCCGAATCGGGCAGCGTGTCGCTCAACATGAAGCCTGTGGAACTGGACACTTTGCTGCTGGAAGTCTTCCAGGAAATGAAGGTGCTGGCTGGCGAAAAGATCGAACTGCACCTGACCGAGATCGACCAGATACAGGTCAATGGCGACCGTGACCGACTCAAACAAGTGCTGTTGAATTTAGTGGGAAATGCAATTCAATACACGCCGCAAGGCGGGGACGTTTTCCTGAGCCTGGGGAAAGTGGCTGAACAGGCACGCCTCATCATCCGGGACACCGGGCCTGGTATCCCCGCTGAAGACATGCCGCACATCTTCGAGCGTTTCTACCGCGCCGAGAAGTCGCGCACACGCGGCAAAACGACCGGCTTTGGGCTCGGTCTCTCTATCGCGCACTGGATCGTTGACAAACACGGGGGACGCATCGAAGTCGACTCAAAAGACGGCCGGGGGACAACGTTTTGCATCTGGTTGCCGCTGATCAGCGATAAGCCAGCAACGGTCAGCACTCAGCAAGTTTAAGGTAGACCCAGGCGTTGTGCGGCCTGTCTGCACAGACTTGCTCCATAGCGACCATGCCATTCGTTTAGCGCTGTGCTGGTCGTGACCCCACTATGTGCATCTTCATAAATTGGAAACCCATACCTGACATAACGCGCCGTCTCTGCGGCCCAGGTCCATTCGCCGCGGCTGATGACACCGATTCCGCCGTTGTAACCGGCCAGCGCCAGGCGGGCGTTGCCATTGGCGATGTCGAGAGAGCGCTTGAGATAGCCCAGTCCGCGCAGGGCGTTGGTATCCGGCTGGTAGGGATTCTCGCCAGCTACGAAGTGATAGGGCATGACCTGGAACAGTCCCATCGCACCTGCGCGCGAGGTGGCGCGGGGGTCGCCGCAGGATTCGATCTGCATCACAACGGCGGCCAGGTTCGGATCCAGGTTGGAGGCGGCCGCCCAGCGGATGATGGAATCAGACCAATAGTGGATTTCGGGTGTGAAGATAGGGGATAGACCCGTCGAGGAGACGGCGGCAAATGTCGCAGATGGTTCGTTCGCTTGTGTCCCCAGGGGCAGACTCTCAGCTTGCACAGGGGTGTTGAGCCCTTTGACAAAGAATGCCAGCAACAGGCCAACCAGTAAAACCGCCAGCGGCGGGATGAAAAAACCGGACAAACAGCCGCTTCCTTGTGTGGAGGCGGCTGTCTGCCAATCGGATGTGTAGGAGGAACGAGCGCGGGGCATAGGCAGTTTTTTCCTTTTTTCCCCTAACGGGGATGCTACGGGTTTGGGAACCCGGCTCGGCGAAGGAGCAATAACAATAAATTGTGGACTGGATTATTTAGCAGGCAGGGTTTTGACAAACTCCAATGCCAATTCTATCCAGTGTTTCAAATCTTCATCGGCTTGATGACCATTGGGTGCAACCGCGACCCAGCCCGCCATCGGCTTGCCAGTCGGTCTGAACAAGTCCGCACCCGGTTTACCGAGAGCTGCTTCATAGTTTTCCAGACCAACGCGTACGATCAGGTTATCCTGGATGACACCGACGGCCATATTTCCACTGACCATGAAGGCGATACCACCAAACAGTTTCTTTTCTTCGGCAACCGTCGGCGGATACAACATGTCGCGCACGCGTTGCGCTAGTGTTTCGCTAAAAGCCATAAGGTTGGTCAAACCTCGTAGTGGTCGTTCTGGTTGCGGCCGCTGAAGGACATATTCTGATAAGTTGGTTCACCTGTGCCTGCGGCACTGGCGCTGGCAGAGCGCGAGTAATTCCCCTGCGGCTTGGGCGCCGGACGGGAGTAAGTATTGGCCGGGCGCGGCAGGCTGGATGCCGGGCGCAATGAAGCGGTCGCCCTGCTGGTCTGTGGGCGTGAAGCCGGGTGTTGGGTGCTATATGAACGGCGGTTGTCCTGGCTGAACAAACGATCTCCGGCCAGGGAGAACGTACCGATGATCAGTACGCGGATCAACCAGACCATGATGGCTACGAAGACCGGCACAGTCTTGGTCAATGTCGCGTTGCTGACCACGGAGCCTGCTCCCAGGCTGCTGTGGTTGATGATGGCAACCGAGACGCCCCACCAGGTGAGCATGGCATTCATGGCGGCAGCCAGCAGCCAGGCACCGAACAGATACCAGACTTCAGCCGGTTCGTCGGCGCCCTGTTCTGGAGTGAACATGCGGGCAATGCCAGCAAAGTCAATACCACAGAAGGCAATGGAAAGAATAGTGGCCCAGCGGAATCCGGCGAACTTGAGATCGCCCAGCACATCATTGAGCGCAAATTCGGTGGTACTGAAGTTGAAAATCTCGAAAGCCAACAAGGCACCAATAATCATGATGCCCCAGGCCGCTCCACGGCTGATCTTGCGGCCTCTGAAGAGTGCGGCCAGGCCATCTCCTGCATTACGACGGTATGTAGTCATCTCGACCTCCTTGTCGAATGGGTGGACATGACTGCATTATAGAATATTTGTTCTATAATGTCAAGCGCTGTATTTCCCGTCTTCGTCCTTTTCCCCTCGTTCAAACCACGCTTTAGCCTGCTCCCGTTATTTATGGCGTCTTTCCAACTCCCCAGCCACATCCGCTGGTGTGACGTCTTTGGCCGCCATCAGTACCAGGACGTGATATGCCAGATCGGCGATCTCCTCGACGAGGCGGTCGTTCTCCTGAGAGAGCGCCGCCACAACAACCTCGGTTCCTTCCTCACCGACTTTTTGGGCGATGTGCGGCAGGCCTTTGGCAAACAGAGAGGCCGTATACGAGCCCTCGAGCGGATTTTCCTTGCGATCGAGGATGATGTTGTAAAGATCGGTGATTTTCATAAGTTCTCCAAGGTTGTTTAATGGGTCATGGTTAATGGCGCCATGATCCATTAACTATTTTCCAAGGAACGATAAAAGCAAGTCTGCTCCCCCGTATGACAGGCTGGCCCAGCAGGCTCTACCAGCACCAGCAGCGTATCGCTATCACAGTCATAGCGGATTTCAACCACTTTCTGTGTGTTACCGGATGTCGCGCCCTTGTGCCACAATTCCTGTCGTGAGCGCGACCAGAACCAGGTCTCGCCGCTTTCGATAGTTTTTTGCAGCGCCTCAGCGTTCATCCAGGCTACCATCAAGACATCTTTGGTGGCGGCATCCTGAACGACAGTGGTGATCAAACCATTCGAATCGAATTTTAAATTTGCCATTCTCATTCCTTGTCCGCTAATTCACGCTAATCTGCGCTAATCTTTTAAATTTTCGCGAAGATTGGTGAAGATTAGCGGATTAATTTGTCATGCGAATTTTCAAGCCTCTTTCCGCCAGATACGCCTTTATCTCCCCCACCGTGTACTCCCCATAATGCAGCATGGACGCCACCAGCGCGGCATCCGCTTTGCCTTCGGTCAGTACATCGTAGAGATGCTCCGGCTTCCCGCCGCCGCCTGATGCGATCACCGGGATAGACACGGCCTCGGCGATCATGCGCGTCAGTGTCAGTTCGTAGCCTGCTTTCGTGCCATCCGCGTCAATCGAGTTAACCACCAGTTCGCCTGCGCCCAATTCCTCGCCGCGCTGCGCCCATTGGATGGCGTCCAGCCCTATCGGCGTGCGTCCGCCGTTGATGACGATCTCGTAGCCGGAAGCAATTTCCGGGGTCGGTTCGACGCGCAGCACGTCCATTGACAGGACGATCGCCTGCGCCCCGAAAGTCTTCGATACCTCCGAGATCAATTCCGGGCGTTTGACTGCCGCCGAGTTGACATTGACCTTCTCCGCTCCGGCCAGCAATACGCGTGAGCAATCCTCCACTGTCCGCAAGCCGCCGCCCACCGAAAAGGGGATGAAAACCTGCTCCGCCACGCGGCTGACCACGTTGATCATGATGTCGCGTTTGTCGCTCGAAGCAGTAATATCGTAAAAGACCAACTCATCGAGGCCGTCCTCGTAATATTTTTTGGCCTGCACGATTGGGTCGCCGATATCTTTGGTATTCACAAATTTGACGGACTTGGCCAACTTGCCGTCGCGCACGTCCAGGCAGGAGATGATGCGTTTACATAACATAATCCTCTCACTTTCCATGTCATTGCGAGCCGCCGTTTGTTCGCGGCGTGACAAGCTCCTGTTTGTTAGTTACTCTTATAAAATTAGGAGATTGCTTCGGGCTGACGCTCTCGCAACGACAGTTGTTGTCAGGGTTTCCATCTCGCAAAATTTTCCAGTAACTTCAACCCCAGCGGCCCGCTCTTTTCGGCGTGGAACTGGACGGCGAACAGGTTATCTTTGCCAATCGCCACCGGGAACTTGCCGCCATAATCGCTCGTCGCATAGACTTTTGCGCTGTCATCGGGTTGCGGGTAAAAAGAATGCACAAAATAGAACTCGTCGCCGGGACGCAAATGGCCTAAGATGGGATGCGACTGTGTGACAGTCACAGCATTCCAGCCCATGTGCGGGATTTTGAGCGCCGGGTCATTTAGCTGAAATCGAACGCAGTTGCCAGGCAGCAGATCGAGACAGGGGGTATCGTCTTCTTCCGAATAGGTCAGGATGATCTGGCAGCCGATGCAGATGCCGAGAATCGGGGTTCCTATTTGGAAAGATTCCTTCAGCGCTGAATCGAGATTGCGTTCCTCGAGCACCTGCATCGCCGCTCCCGCCGCGCCCACGCCAGGAAAGATGACGCGCTCCGCCTTGCGGACAACATCCGGGTCAGCGCTGATCTGGCTGGGGATGCCCAAATGGTCCAGCGCGCGTTTGACGGATGTCAGGTTACCGGCTTTGTAGTCAACGATTGTGATCATAGATACTCCTGCTCCCTGAGCGGAACGAGCCGATAGGCGAGTGAAGTCGAAGGGCGATTTTCAAGTAAACATCCTTCGACTACGTTCCTCGCTACCGCTCGTCACTCCGCTCAGGAAGAAAACAATCTCGCAATGACAGTTTGCCTTCATATAAGGCCAGCCCGATAATGACGCCAGCTAATCCCGCCTCCCGCACCCGGCGGACATCCTCCAGCGTGGACACCCCGCCCGAAGTGACCACCTGCAAGCCGGTTTTTGCCTGCAATTCGACTGCACTGTTAACATCCACACCTGAGCCGACGCCATCGCGCTTGACATCCGTCAGTACGCACCATTCAATGCCTTGTTCCCGCAAGCGTTGACCGGCCTCGAGCACGGTCAGCGGCGTGGATTCCTGCCAGCCTTTGACCATCACCCGACCGTCTCGCGCGCCGATGTCGGCGGCGATGCGTGAGGGGCCGTAGCGCTCAATTGCCCAATCAACAAGTTCGGGGTTTTTGATCGCTGCCGTACCAAGAAAGACCCGTTCCACACCCAATTCGAGCGGGATGCGGACGGTTTCTTCATCGCGGATGCCGCCGCCGAATTCGACTTTCAGCCCGACGGCCAGGATGCTTTCGAGCGCTTTCAGGTTGGCCTGCGCATCCTCGTTGAATGCCCCGCTCAGGTTGATGACGTGCAGCCAATCCGCGCCTTCGGCTTTAAACTGCTCGGCCTGCTGGCGCGGGTCATCGCCGTAGGTGGTTTGCCGGGATGGGTCGCCTTG
This sequence comes from uncultured Anaerolineaceae bacterium, assembly GCA_964560935.1. Taxonomy (GTDB): domain Bacteria; phylum Chloroflexota; class Anaerolineae; order Anaerolineales; family Villigracilaceae; genus JAABUE01. The sequence continues at coordinate 22,630 of CAZLOC010000017.1, forward strand.
CGCCAGGCGGACGACTTTACCGGCGCGTAAATCGATTGCGGGGAAGATGGTAAAAGAGTAACCAGTCATCAGCAATCAGTTGCATCAGTGATCATGTTGTGAGTGTACCCTTTGTAGACGGTACACTTTCCCGGCGCGTGTCAATCATCGTTGCCGCATCCAATGCGCGTGCCAACGCCTTGAACAGCGCTTCGGCTTTGTGGTGGTCATCCCGGCCATAGAGCACGCGGGCATGCAAGTTACAACGAGTGGTGACGGCGAAACTCTCGAAGAAGTGCGGGAACAGGCTGGTGGGTATTTGGCCGACCGAGGCCTGGCCCCATTCCGCATCGGTCACAGCGTATGGGCGACCAGACAGGTCGAGCGCAACGAAGGCCAGGGTTTCATCCATCGGCGCATAAAAACTTGCCATACGGACGATGCCCTTGCGGTCACCGAGCGCCTGGTCGAAGGCCGAGCCGAGCACGAGCGCCACATCCTCGACGGTGTGATGCACATCGATGTGCAGGTCGCCGCTGGCTTTGACGGTCAGGTCGAACAGCCCGTGCACGGCAAGGTGGGTCAGCATGTGGTCGAGGAAGCCGACGCCGGTGCTTATATCGTGTTGGCCGGAGCCGTCGAGATTGAGCTCGATGGTGATTTGCGTTTCGTTTGTGGTTCGTTCAATTTTTGCGGTTCGCATAAAATCCTTTCGTTGTCACGTTTTCCCGTTGATCTGTTGACCCGTTAGCCCGTTCGTTGAACGGGACAACGAGATAACTGGATTACGGCAAAACGGTATACCCGGAGAACGCTGCTAAGATCGCATCCGTCTGTTCCGGCCTGCCCACGCTGATGCGGATATGGTCGTCAAGGCCGGGTTTATTAAAGTAGCGGATAAAGATGCCGCGCTGTTCGACCAAGTCTGCTTTGAGTTGGGCTGCGTTGATTTTTTGGGCAACGCGGCACAGGATGAAGTTGGCGCTTGACGGGTAGGGCGAGAGCCAGGGGATGCGGGATAGACCGTCGAAAAGGCGCTGACGTTCGGTCACCAGCTTGGAGACGGTTTCGGTCAGGTAGGCGGCGTCTTCGAGCGCGGCAATTGCGGCGGTGCTGGCGGCGACATTGACATTGTACGGCTGTTTGGCTTTCCACAGGGTGGGCATCAGCCAGGATGGGAACGCGCCATAGCCGACGCGCA
>CAZLOC010000018.1:0-23560 GCA_964560935.1 uncultured Anaerolineaceae bacterium
ATCTGCCCGGATAAAGGTGAATTCCAGTTCGTTTTCATTGATGCTTACCGGCGGGGTGGTTTCGACCATATACCCAGTATACCCGAATCAAAACCCCTCTCCACAATCGGAGAGGGGCAAAAGTGTAGGATTTAACGGACTAAAACATCAGGCTGTTGATATCGTCAATCGTCTTGGGAGCAGGCCTCAGGTCTTCTTCTTTGAGGCGGTTGAGTGGTTCGTCGACCAGGTTGTATAGTTCTGTCAAGGCCGGTTTGCTTGGGTCGACATAGATCAATCCGGTGATCAGACAGTTACACTGATTTGCCTCTTCCAGCACGCGTAAGGCGTCGGCGCGGTCGGTCGGATCGTAGTCGCGGTCAAGCTTTTTGAGCAAAATCTGAGAACCATCATGCAGTGTTACTTCCATGTCCTCGCCTTCTTCGTACTCCACCATGATCTCCTGCGCCGGTGGCACATACGATAGTTCATGCAGGGCCACTTCGTGTTCGCGCCCCCACGAGTAGGAGTGGTAGGCGTCATCCTGGTTGTTGAAGGTCACGCAAGGGCTGATGATGTCGATCAAGGCGATGCCTTTGTGACCCAGCCCGGCTTTGATCAACTCCTTGACCTGCTTGGGATCTCCCGCAAAGGAGCGCGCCACGAAGGTTGCGCCACCGACCAATGCTTCCCAGGCAATGTCGATCGGCATGTAGGGGTTGACCCCCTGATGTTTTAGATTCAGTCCTACTTCAGCAGTAGCCGAGAATTGACCTTTGGTCAGGCCATAGACGCCGTTGTTTTCTACGATGTAAACCATCGGCACGTTGCGTCGCATGGCGTGTTTGAACTGGCCCATGCCGATGCTAGCCGTGTCGCCGTCTCCGGAGACGCCGATGCCACGCAAGTATACATCGCCAAACATTGCACCTGTCGCTACAGAGGGCATACGTCCGTGCAGTCCATTAAACCCGAAGGAGCGGTTCAGGAAGTAAGTGGGGCTCTTACTCGAGCAGCCAATACCGCTGAACTTGACCACATTTTCGGGGACGATGTTGGCTTCATAGCAGGCAGCAATGATCTGGTTGGAAATGGAGTTGTGTCCGCAGCCTTGGCACAGCGTGCTGGGGTTACCGCGGTAATCAGATTTTTCAAGACCGGCTAGGTTCAGTTTCACGTTTGCGCCGGCCATGGGAAGTGTTTCAGCCATTAGTTTGCCTCCTTTGTGAGGACGCTATCCTTGACCCACTTGGCAGTGGCGGGCAGGCCATCGTTGAAGGCGACTGATGTTAGCTTTTCGGCCAGGTGGGGATATTCGACCAGTAAAATTTGATACATTTGCCCGTCGCGATTCATTTCCACGATGAAGTTTTGCTCATGGGACTCGATGAACTTGAACACATCATCTGTAAATGGAATGCCACGAATGCGCATCGAATCGGACTTGATGCCTGCTTCTGTTTCGAGTTGGTGACGCGCCTCGCGAATGGCGGGCTCGGTCGAGCCAAAGGCGATGATACCGATGCTCGCGCCAGCCTGTCTGTCAATGACAGGAGCGGGTATGAATTTGGCGGCGTTGTCGTACTTCTTCTTGAGACGATCCATCATGCGCGCCCAAGTGGCGGCGTCTTCAGTGTAGCGGGCATCTTCGTTATGGCCTGTGCCGCGTAAGAAATATGCGCTGGCAGGACGCTTGTTGCCCGGTATCGTGCGATACGGAATTCCATCCCCATCTACATCACGATAACGACCCCAATCGCCTTTGAGTTTCTCCAAGTCTTCTTCCCAGAGTACTTTTCCGCGGTCCATTGGGGTGTCAGGATACTTAAAGGGTTCGGTCATCCACTGATTCATACCCAGTTCCAAATCGCTGAGCACAAAGACCGGCGTTTGCATGTGCTCTGAAATGTCAAAAGCGCGCCAGCCAAACTCAAAGCACTCATTGACTGTACCTGGCAGGAGGATAATTTGCTCGGTGTCACCATGACCCATATAGTGCGTGAAGGTCAGATCGCCCTGTGATGTACGAGTAGGCAGGCCGGTGCTGGGGCCGACGCGCTGTACGTCCCAGATCACGACCGGGACTTCCGTGTAGTATGCCAATCCAGCAAACTCGGTCATCAAGCTCAACCCGGGCCCTGACGTGGATGTCATCGACCGCAGACCCGCGAACCCTGCGCCAATCGCCATGCCGATGGCAGCTAATTCGTCTTCGGCCTGTACAACAGCATAGGTGTTTTTACCGTCTTCGCGCTTGCGTAGCTGCGGTAAATACTCGATCAGTGCTTCCGCCAAAGAAGATGCCGGTGTGATGGGGTACCAGGCAGCAAACTGAACTCCGCCGTAGATCGAACCCAATGCAGCGGCTGTGTTGCCATCTGCCATGATCAGACCTTCGGTCTTTTGCAATGCTTCAACATAGTACGGATCTTTCTTTTCCAGGTTTTCTTTTGCCCAATTGGCAGAGACCTGCACCACGTTGTAGTTCAAATCAATGGGTTTTTGTTTACCCTTGAAGTGGAATTCCAGCGCGGCCCTGATTTTCTCGAGATCAATTCCGATCGATTGGGCAAGAATGCCAACATAGACCATGTTTGCAACCAGGTCCTTTAGGTTGGATGGCACATCTTTCTGGTCGCGCATGATCTCTTTGACGGGCATTGCATATGCATGGATGTCATCGCGTGTGGCGTCTAATTTGATACTGTCATCGTAGAAGAAAGCGCCGCCAGGTAATACATCCGCCAGGTCTTGAGCGAATGATTGTGGATTCATGCAAATCACGATCTCATGTTCCTCGCGACGGGCGGTAAAACCGTCTTTGTTGACTCGGATGGTGTACCACGTCGGCAGTCCCTGGATATTGGATGGAAACAGGTTCTTGCCAGAGACCGGGATGCCCATCTTGAACAGGGAGCGCAAAATGGTGGTATTCGCGGTCTGGCTGCCTGATCCATTTACCGTGCCGACGGTGATGGAAAAGTCGTTTATGATCTTTCCAGTCATGTAGTTGCTCCTTGAAATACTCCTATGTTTGTGATGATGTTGATGCTATCAGTTGGTAGATCAGGTCCGTATGTTCGTTCAGGGCTTTGTATCCCGAGTCGAAGTCCTGATTGCGGATGCCGTCAACCATTTTTTGATGATAACGCCATACTTCTTCGAGATAATTTAGATCTGTATAGAAGTTAAATCCGACGGCCTCATAGGCTCCCCAATAGGCCTCTAATAGACCTGTCACAAAAGGGTTGTTCAGGCGTCTGTAAATGCCAAGGTGTAATTCGCGATGTTCTTCGTGAGGGATTTGAATCGGGTTGCCACGCAACTTTTCCCAGGCTCTGGTGACGAGATTCCGAAGGTTTTCCTGGTCTTCCGGGGTAAGTAATGCGACGGCCTCATACCAATACGCGATTTCTACGTGCTGTCGTAGATCAGCGAAAGCTTCAAAGTTATTTTTATCGTGTGTAATTGCGTAGCCAAGACTTTGGCGTACTGCCGGTGTAAAGGAATAGGGCAGACGCTTCATTCCTGTCCTGGGTCTGACTTCAACCAACCCCAGGGCACGCGCTACCTCAAGCTGCTCGCGTAACGAGGCAATGCTGACATCCAATTCCTGGCTGAGCACACTGAGGGTGGGCAGTCGTTCTCCATTTGCCTCCTCGTGCCGGGCAAGATAGCGCAGGAATTCAGAAAGTGAGTCGGGGCCTGTTCGTTCGCGTAACATAGCTACAAACCTATGATTAATCTGATAATTCAGATGATTGTAGTATAATCGTGCTCACTTTCTGAGTCAAGAGGCGGCAAGCTGTTTTTGGCCTTGCGATTTGGTTAGGGTATAATATTAAATTGACGGCCCTATTCTGTGGTGCCGCAGGAAAACCAAAAGAAAATAAAATTCAAGGCAACCTATGGTAAGCATTCCTCTCAAAATACCTGCCGATTATTGGCAAACATTCCAAGTCGACAAGAAAGATATTGAATATCTGCTCAATCATCTCTTCGAAAGCGAAACACCGATGACGGCCAGGGAACTGGTTGAGATTTTAATCGGGGAGCGCATTCGCTCAGAGCGCGTTGCGCAGGCCAAGAAACGACAGGCCGATGGGAAGATTTACCTTCCTAAAGAACACTATAAGGAAGGTGAGCATTTGATCTTCCCGGTGTTGGATTGGGCGAAGGGCACGGTCTCGTCTGTACGGGCAGGGGTGAACCCCCAATATGGTGAGTTTGAAGTTCTGACTGTGGATCTGGAAGATAGTGAAAGCTGCATGTTTGCAGCCGGTTTGTCGAATCATATTCTGAACGATGAGACTGCTCCCGATATTGGAGAAGACAACCTGGATCCCGAAGCGATACAGAATACCTTTGGAGCTATTATTGAGCAAAGGCTGGTGGCGGCATTTGCAGAGGACGATGGACTCGTGCGCATTGCAGGGCGCTGGTTCCCGCACGCATTACTGGTGGATGTAAATCAGGGACATCTCAATTTGGCCGAAGCGGTACTTGATATGGCTGGTGGTGAACCGCTTCCTACATCAGATTTGTTAAAAGATGTAGAACTGCCGGAAGGCGTCAATCCCAAACTGGCTGAGTTTTCATTGAATCTGGCCTTGCAAGAGGATGGCCGTTTTGATGAAGTTGGCCCTGCCGGGGAAGTTTTGTGGTGTTTACAACGCCTGGAGCCAGAGAACGTGCGCGAAGTTCCTTTGTTTCTGCGTTACACTCCCTTTGAGCATGATCGTTCCCGGTTAACGGACGAAATGTTAGCGCTTGAGGCGCAGTTAGATGACGAGTTCGGTGAAGCAGGCAAAAGGTCCAAGGAGGAAGCGGCTGAAGTTACGATAAGCCTGATCTACCCACACTGGCGTGCAGGGACTTTGCCAATCACGCACCGGGTTCATTCCATGTTCCCAACGGCTTATGAATCACCGCATGTCCGTTTTACGCTGGTGGATGGCAAGACAGGCAACAAAATCCCGGCCTGGGTGGTTCGCAAGAATCGCTATGTGAGCGGCCTGCGCGATTGGTACGAGTCCCTTGAATTGATGCCAGGCAGTTTGGTGCGTATACGGCGCAGTCATGAACCAGGTGAAGCCATCATTGAGGCGAAGACGCATCGCACGACAAAAGACTGGGTGCGGACTGTGATCGTAGGAGCGGATGGAGGTGTAGTCTTTGCTCTGCTAAAGCAAACGGTCACGGCAGAGTTTAATGATCGTATGGCTTTTGCACTTCCTGCGCTGGATGCAGCCGATCAACTCTGGGAGGCTGCGGCTCAGAAGAAGCGTCCATTAGACAAGCTCGTTATCAACGTTATGCGCGAGTTGACGAAGCTTAACCCGCAAGGACATGTACATGCGCAAGAGTTGTATGCGGCTGTGAATATTTTACGACGTGTCCCATTTGCGCCTTTAATGGCGTTACTGACAAGCCGTCCTGATGACTTTGTACTTGTCGGCGACTTGCACTATCGTTTAGGTGAGGGGTATCGGGAGGATTAATGACTGAGGGTAAAATCACAGGTGCGGTCCAGAGCAGGCGCTTTAGCCTGATCAAACCATCATTGCAGACACCCTTTCACATCGATTTCGATTGGTGGCAGAAAAACGAGCGAGATTGGCACGTGTATCTGCGTTCATTGTTATGTCCCGAGCACCAGGAAGTATTTGCCAATGTGCAAGAAGGCCAGATGATCGACTGGGTAGACCCCAGAACCGCTGAAGTGATGTCGGTAGATGGTATTCAGCATACGTTGATGTCACATTGTGCGCGCCGCCCGGATTTTGTGACCGAGCAGACGGCCATCGTGGAGGCAGTTTTTCGCTTGTTCTTGACGAACGACAACCTTCCTATGACAGCAGAGGAATTGGGCGCTCGCTTGAATCGCCCACCGCAAACCATCTTGCGCACGCTAAGCGGACCGCGTGTATATAAAGGTTTGCGTCCGCTGCAATAATTTGTGGATAAATGTTTTGCCCCCGTAGCTCAATGGACAGAGCACCAGCCTTCTAAGCTGTTGGTTGTGGGTTCGAGTCCCGCCGGGGGCGCTCAATTCAATCTTTTCTTTAGGAGTAATTCTATATGGCAATAGAGCGGACCGGTTTGCTTCAGCTTGCTGGCAAGGATGCTACGATTATTGGTGATGATGTAAAGGCAGGGCAGACTGCGCCGGATTTCAGCACGCAAGCCCTGGATTGGTCTGCGGTACGCGGACTTGACGATACGCACGGCAGGGTGCGCATCATTGCGGCTGTCCCTTCGTTGAGCACGGATGTGTGTGACCGTGAAACGCGTCGTTTTAATCTGGAAGCTGCTAACTTGAGTAAAGATATTGTTATTGAAGTCATCAGTACGGATTTGCCTTATACCCAAAAATCTTGGTGCGGTGCGGCAGGAGTCGACCAGGTCATGGTGCTGTCTGACCATATGACTGCTGAGTTCGGAGAGAAATACGGTTGCCTGATCAAGGAGCGTCGAATCTTGCGACGGGCTGTGTTTGTGGTCGACCGCCAGGATAAGGTTACTTATGTAGCTTATATGCCTGCTTTGGGCGTGGAGCCAAATTACGAAGAAGTGCTGGGTGCTGCTCGCGCGGCTTTAGGTTAATCGATAGCGGTTTGGCCTGCGCGGCGTTAGCGCAGGCGGGCGAAAGGAGTACGTATGCCCACAACCATACGAAAGTCTCGGTCATCAGCGGGTTCTAACACAGAAACCCGTCGCGAAGTGTTGCATGCTGTTGGCTGGCAGGTGCAGGTACGCGCAGGTGTTTGGAGCCCGCCGACTGACGTCTACGAGACGGAGAACGATTATGTAGTGCGCGTGGAAATTGCGGGGATGCGGGAAGAAGATTTTCAGATAACGGTTGAGGACAGTTTCCTCATGATTAGCGGTAGCCGGCCTGATGTCCCCGAGCGACGCGCCTACCAGCAGATGGAAATCCGCTTTGGAAAATTTGAAACGGTTGTCGGGGTACCGGGTCCGGTCGATCTGGCTTCATCCCGTGCCGACTATTCGGAAGGTTTTCTTACGGTGATCTTGCCCAAAGCCAAACCCAGTCAGGTTCACGTTAAGGAAGAGACATAGCATAAATGGTTGCTTCTCGTTGGTATTCCAACATGTTTGACCTGTTCAATTGGATATCAGAGAACAATTCTTCGTTGCTGGACGTCTTCATGCCGCCTATCTTTCCGCAATTCGAACAAACGAAGGATGAAGAGCAATTGCAAGAAGAGCCGTTGAAAGAAGAATTGGCCGGCTATCCAGATGTTTTGCCAATTTTGCCATTGCGCGGTGTGGTTGTATATCCGCAAACAGCTGTCCCGCTGACAGTAGGGCAACCGCGCTCGATCAAACTCGTAGACGATGTGGTTGCTACCGATAAATTGGTGGGACTCGTGGCTGCGACCAATCCCGAATTAGAAACGCCTGGCCCGACAGATTTGTACCGTGTTGGAACGATTGCCACTGTACATCGCTTGTTGAAAGCGCCGGACGGTACCGTTCGTTTGCTCGTACAGGGTATGGCTCGTTTCCGCTTGGGTGAGTTCTTGGCCGAAGAACCATATCTAAAGGCGAAGGTGCAATTTTCACCTGAGTTGGTGGAAGAAGGCCTGGAAGTCGATGCCCTGGCGCGCAATGCACGCGATCAGTTCGAACAGATCGCACAGTTGATCCCCTCATTGCCTGAAGAATTGATTTCTTCGGTGCTCTCTCTGGAAGACCCGTTACAGACCGTTTACACGATTGCCAATTTTCAGCGCATTGACCTGGCAGATGCGCAGCAACTGCTCGAGTTTGACTCGGTCACTGAAAAGTTGCGTAAACTTGTCAGTTTGCTTGTGGGCGAACTGGAAGTATTGACGCTCGGCCAGAAAATTCAAAACGAAGCGCGCGAGGAAATCGAGAAGGTCCAACGGGAGTACTTCCTGCGCGAGCAGATGAAAGCCATTCAGCGCGAACTGGGTGAAAAGGATGAACAGGCGATAGAGGTAGAGGAATTCCGTAAAAAGATCGAAGACAATAAATTGCCCGAAGAGGCCGATAAGCAGGCGCATCGCGAGTTGGATCGCCTGTCACGACTGCCAACTGCCGCGGCGGAATACGGAGTTATTCGTACTTATCTCGATTGGCTGGTGTCGTTGCCCTGGTCTCAAATGACAGATGACAACCTGGATATTGCCCATGCCCGTAAGATTTTGGATAAAGATCATTATGGATTGGATGATGTCAAAGAGCGGATACTGGAATTCCTGGCCATTCGAAAGCTTCGTTTGGAGCGGAAAGATGAAATCAGCGGAGTACCCGAAGACAAGATTCGCCGTGAACGCGAAGGTGTGATCCTATGCTTTGTCGGTCCGCCCGGTGTAGGGAAGACCTCATTGGGACAGTCCATTGCGCGTGCGATGGGGCGCAAGTTTGTGCGTATCTCTCTGGGTGGTGTACGTGATGAGGCTGAGATTCGCGGTCATCGCCGCACGTACATCGGCGCCATGCCGGGGCGTATCCTCCAGGCATTACGCCGCAATGAGACCCGCAATCCGGTCTTCATGATGGATGAAATTGACAAGCTGGTCTTTGATTTTCATGGTGACCCGGCATCTGCCTTACTGGAAGTGCTCGACCCGGAACAGAATAGCGAGTTTCGCGACCACTATCTGGAAGTCGCATACGATCTTTCGCAGATATTTTTCATTACCACAGCCAATTCTCTTGAAACGATCCCGGGTCCGTTGCGTGACCGTATGGAAATCATCTTTTTGTCCGGCTATACCGATAAAGAGAAGGTTGCGATCGCAAAAGGGTACCTGATCCCACGTCAGATTCGCGAAAACGGTTTGCGGAAGAAAGAGATAAGATTCACCAATGCTGCCTTGCAGAAGATCATTCGAGGCTATACACGTGAAGCGGGTGTCCGTAGCCTGGAAAGACGCATTGGCGCTATTTGTCGTAAAGTGGGCACGCGCGTTGCTGAAGGCAAAGGTGATGTCTTCACGATAACCCCCGAGGCAGTGGAAGAATTTCTTGAGCATCCTGTTTTTCACGGTTCCGAAGAAATCAGTTTACGTACTTCTGTGCCGGGTGTTGTACCTGGGCTGGCATGGACTCCTTACGGCGGCGAAGTGCTATTTATTGAATCATCCCGCATGTCTGGTAGTAAAGGTTTCCAAATCACAGGCTCGGTCGGGAATGTCATGCAAGAGTCAGCGCGAGCGGCTCTATCCTACGTGCGTTCCAGGACAAAGCAACTCAGCTTGAACGAAAATTTCTTTGATAAGACTGACATCCATTTGCATATCCCTGCGGGCGCCACGCCAAAGGATGGTCCGTCTGCAGGTGTGACAATGGCAACCTCGCTTGTTTCGCTGGTCTCCGGGCGCAAAGTCAAACGCAACCTGGGAATGACTGGTGAGATTACCTTGCGGGGGCATGTCCTGCCAGTGGGCGGGATCAAGGAAAAGGTCCTGGCAGCGCACCGCAATGGTCTGAAAACGATCATCTTACCCAGACGGAACGAGTTCGATCTGGACGATGTGCCGGACGAAATCAAAAAGAAAATCAAATTTATCTTTGTTGAGACGGTTGATGAAGTTCTTAATGCCGCACTCGAAAAAGGACGCATGAAAAAACAGCCTGAAACAAAGCAACAATCCAAAACTGGGGAGGCTCACCAAGTAAATGCCTAAAATCATGCTGGCTGAAGACGATCGAACTATGATTACTCTACTCAAAACGCTACTGGGTATGGAAGGTTACCAAGTTGTAGCTTTGGGTGAGAATGATGATGTTTTCGAAGCGGTCCGCCATGATCGGCCGGACGTGTTATTGTTGGATGTTCACTTGCCAAACGCCAATGGCCTGGATGTATTGGCTCAGGTCCGGGCTGATGCGGAAACCAATGACCTGAGCGTGGTGATGACCTCCGGTCTCAACCTTGAAACCGAGTGTATACAGAGCGGTGCAAATGGTTTCTTGCTAAAACCTTATATGCCCGATGATTTATTGGACATCCTAAAGCGTAGCCTAAACCAATCCTGATCGTGCAAATTCGCGAGTTTCACTATCCAGAAGATTACCCTCAGGCAGAGAGTTTGTGGGCATCCATGGAAAAAGGCGTCAACTTGGGACGCTCGGATACCCCGGAAGAAATCCAGAAAAAAATCACTCACGACCCAGGTCTGTTCCTCGTTGCAGAAGAAAATGGACAAATTATCGGTACGGTGATTGGTGGATTTGACGGACGCCGTGGTTTGATCTATCATTTGGCAGTCACCGCCTCCTTTCGCGGACAGGGAATCGGTTCCCGTTTAATGGAAGAGATCGAATCCCGCCTGCGTGCGAAAGGTTGTATCCGTTGCTATTTGCTGGTCACTACTAATAATAACGAAGCTATGCGCTATTATGAGAAGCGTGGCTGGGAGCATATGGATTGGGTAGTGCCGTACGGAAAGGATTTGACCTGACTGTTTTTGTAAGGATGCCTGTTCTATAATTTAGTCCGAAGTTTAGCCAAAGGCCTGTTGAAATGAAGACGATTCGTTTTGCAATACTTACAGTCTCTGACCGAGCCTCCCGCGGCCAACGCACAGATGCTTCTGGCCCGGCGTTGGTTGAATTGGTAGAATCCAAGGGCTACCAAGTGGTGAAGCTGGATATTGTGCCGGATGTGATGGGCGCTATCCAAAACAAGCTGCTGGCCTGGTCCGATGCTGACGAAGCAGATGTTATCCTTACCACCGGTGGGACCGGGGTTGCCCCGCGCGATGTCACTCCCGAGGCTACCCGCGCAGTAGTTGAACGCTTGACCCCGGGGATTGATGAAGTTATGCGTACAGCCAGCTTGAAGGTCACGCCGCACGCCATGTTGTCACGTGCGATTTCGGGCATTCGCAAGCGGTCACTGATCGTTAACCTGCCGGGTAGTCCAAAAGGCGCGGTTGAGAATATTCAAGTTGTATTGCCTGTGTTGGAGCATGCCGTGAAATTACTTCGGGATGAAGACGCGGGGCATTAGCACCACAATAAGTAGCAATAGGTCTTGTCAGTCAGGATAACCTTGCGCTATAATCCGCCCGTTTGCAATTATTTCGGTTCCTGAAGAATCTCCAAGGTGAACCCGGATTTGGGGGTGCGTGCGAACGCACGCACCCCCAAATCCGGCCCTTCTCACGGTAAATTCTGGAGAACCATACTCTCAAAGCGAGGCAAGAATGATTGATGTCAATGAACTCCGCAAAGGTGTGACCTTCGAATTCGACGGTCAGCTTTTCAAAGTGCTGGATTACAGCCACAACAAAACCGGTCGCGGGAATGCGAACATCCGTGTGAAAGCCCGTAACATGTTGACAGGTGCAACCATCGATAAAACTTTCAGCTCAGGTCAATCTGTGCAGGATGTGCGCCTGGAATATCACAATGTGCAATATTTGTATTCAGATGGCGAGTTTTATCATTTCATGGATAACGAAACCTTCGAGCAACCTGCCATCAAAGGTGACGTACTAGGTGACGATGCCTTGTATCTGACTGAAGGCCTGGAAGTCAAGCTGACTTTCTATGATGGCGAAGCGATTGATATCGAATTGCCTACTTCTGTCGATCTGGAAGTAGTTGAAGCGGATATGGCTATCCGTGGTGATACGGCTACGGGTGTGACCAAAAAAGTGCGTGTGCAGACAGGATTACAGGTTCAAGTGCCGAATTTTGTCAACGTTGGCGATGTTATTCGGATTGACACCCGCACGGGTGAATACGTCACGCGTGTATAAAATTGTATTGATCATGTAATAACGGATGATAGAAGGCAACCGTCTCCTGTCATCCGTTAATGTTTATGAGAAGGTAGTATGCGGACCCCTGCCGGAAAAGAATGTCAGTATTTTTATGGCGATTACTATCGTGGACGAAACCTCGAGGAATGTCGTTTGCTCCAGGCTTCTGGTGAACGCTGGACATCTAACTTGTGCAAGACCTGCCCAGTCCCGGGAATCCAATTGGCAAACGCCTGTGAGTTCTTGCAGTTGCGAGGCAAGGTAATACGTCCATTGAGCGCCGTTTTTCAACGCCGTGTGCAGGTAGCAGCCTTTTGTGAAAAGACAAAGCGACACGTCGACGAACCGCATGTTGGTTGCGGCGAATGTCACCACCTGCCTTTTACGTTCGAAGTCAAAGAATGAGCATCATACCGCGCACTTGTGGGGGAGTACAAGCCTCTACCAGTAAAGATGCAAACATGAACCTGACACTGTTGCTCGACCTCGATGATACCCTGCTCGACTCCAACATGGACGCCTTTATCCCGGCTTATTTCCAGGCGCTTTCAGGATTTTTAGCAGATCAAGTAAAGCCTGATTTGATGTTGCCTGCTCTTATGGCCGGCACGCGCAAGATGATGGCAAATAGCGATCCGTCTCACACTTTGCGACAAATTTTCGACGCCGAGTTTTTCCCGAAAATTGGCATCGAACGAGACGTGCTGCAGCCGCGCATCGATCGGTTTTATGAAGAAGTTTTTCCTACCCTGAGCTATCTGACTAAGCCCAGGCCCGCAGCGGTAGATCTGGTTGAGTGGGCGCTGGTTCAAGGCTATCGCCTGGCAATTGCTACCAATCCGCTTTTTCCGCTGGCGGCTATTCATCATCGTATGCGCTGGGCTGGATTGCCGCCGGAGCAGTTTCCCTTTGTGGTTGTGTCGGCTTATGAGACATTCCATTTTGCCAAACCTAACCCGGCTTACTTTGCCGAGGTGTTGGGGCGGATGGGCTGGCCGGATGGGCCCGTCGTGATGGTGGGGGATGATGTGGAAAATGATTTGCCCGGCTCCCGTGCACTGGGCTTGCCGACCTACTGGATTAACACTACGGATGCTCCATCACCAGAAGGGATTGATCTGGATGGGCGCGGTTCGATTACAGACTTACGCCCCTGGTTGGAAAGCGCCGATCTTTCCACGCTCGAGCCTGTTTTTTCCACACCCGAGTCGCTCGTTGCTGTGATGATCTCCACTCCGGCTGCCATTTCAGGGTTGCTGAAGCGGGCATCGAGTCCGGATTTGACGCGCCGCCCCATCCCTAACGAATGGAGCCTGACTGAGATTATCTGTCATCTTCGGGATACAGAGTTAGAGGTCAATCTTCCGCGTTTGCGTATGTTGTTGGAATTTGACGAGCCCTTCATCCCTGCCCGCGTTACAGCGGAGTGGGCCAAAGAGCGCAATTACAACAACCAGGATTTTTCCCAGGCTTTAAATGATTTCACTTCCGCAAGGATGCAAATGGTGGATTTGTTGCGAGGCCTGAGTGTTGAATGGCAGCGCAAAGCGCGGCACGCTATTTTTGGGCCCACAGATTTACACGAATTGGTCAAGTTCATGGCTGAACACGACAAGCTCCATATCCGGCAAATTTGGTCGACCATGGATCAGCTCGCAGACTAAGCGGCGCATCGCTTTTCAAAAGCCTGTGTTATAACAGCAAGACCCTTGAGGGACAGGATATTATCTTGTCCCATTCCTTTTTTATTTAGGAGTGTTTATGAGAAAACGCGTCGTAGTGACTGGCCTGGGTTGTATCAGTCCCGTGGGAAATAATGTGGATGAAACCTGGGGTGCGCTGCTTGCGGGCAAGTCTGGTGCTGCTCACGTTACCCATTTTGATTCCAGTCAGCATAAGACGAAGTTTGCCGCCGAAGTCAAAGGCTTTGATGGTGTTGCCTTATTGGGTGTGCGCGAAGCCCGCAAGATGGATCGCTTTGCGCAATTTGCAATGGCTGCTACGTTGGAAGCGCTGGAGCAGGCAAATTTTTCGATTGGCGAGTCGAATCGTGACCGGGTTGGGGTTTTGATTGGCTCAGGGATTGGCGGCATTTCTACGCTGCTGGAGCAGGCCGAGGTCATGCGCGAACGCGGACCGGATCGAATCAGTCCGTTCCTTATCCCGATGATGATCTCCGATAGTGCAGCCGGGATGGTCGCCATCCGTCTTGGAGCGCGAGGCCCGAATATGGCTCTGGCAACCGCTTGCGCAACCGGCTCGAATGCAATTGGCGAGGCAGCTGAGATGATCCGGCGCGGTGCAGTGGATGTGATGATCGCTGGCGCTTCGGAGGCCTCCATTGTCGCTGTGGCGATGGGCGGGATGAATGTGATGGGCGCGCTCTCCACGCGCAACGATGCCCCCCAGAGAGCTTCACGCCCTTTCGACAAGGACCGCGATGGATTTTTGATGGGCGAGGGGGCCGGCATTCTTCTCCTTGAATCACACGAACATGCCCAGGTGCGCGGCGCGAGAATCCTGTGTGAAGTGAGTGGATATGGCGCATCTGATGATGCTTATCACGTATCTGCCCCGGCTGAGAACGGGGCTGGGGCGGCGCTTTCCATGCAGTATGCGTTGGACGACGCTGGATTGATGCCGGCGGATATCGGTTACATTAATGCGCATGGTACTTCCACCCCTTTGAATGATAAAAGTGAAACAGCAGCCATCAAAACTGTCTTTGGAGAGCACGCCTACAGCGTTCCTATATCATCTACCAAATCCATGACAGGTCATTTGCTTGGCGCCTCTGGCGCTTTAGAGGCAATTGTTTGTGCGAAAGTCTTGCAGGATGGCATATTGCCAGGGACGATCAATTATGAAACCCCTGACCCTGAATGCGATTTAGATTATGTCCCGAACCAAACGCGCCAGGCCACACCCGATCATGTCATGTCGAATTCGTTTGGGTTTGGCGGGCATAACGCCACGCTCATTTTGAGTCGTTACAAGTAATCGAGGAACCTCATGCCATTTGCTCATATTACCGGTTGGGGCATGTCTGTACCTGAGACCATCTTGACCAATGATGATTTGTCGAAGATGGTGGATACAAACGATGAATGGATACGTGACCGTACGGGCATTCGCGAACGGCATATCGTCGATGAAGATCAGACGACAGCATCTCTGGCGGTGGAAGCATCCATAAAAGCCTTGCAGGTGGCGAACTTGCGACCGACCGATATTGACCTGATCATTTGCTCGACCTCAACGCCGGAGTATATTTTCCCGGCTACGGCTTGCCTGGTGCAGGATCGCATCGGCGCGACCAGGGCAGGCGCATTTGATTTGCTGGCTGCCTGCTCCGGGTTTATCTATGCAATCAACATGGCGGCGCAGTCTATTCGCAGCGGGTCGATCCAAAATGCGCTGATCATTGGTTCAGAAACGCTCTCCCGTTTTGTCAACTGGCAGGATCGCAATACATGTATCCTGTTTGGGGATGGGGCTGGCGCCTTTGTCTTGCAGGCCAGTGAAATGCCTGGGGGCGTGCTTTCAGCCGTCATGCACTCGGACGGCTCCGGCGGCGATTCGCTCATCTTGCAAGGCGGTGGCAGTAAATACCCTGCCACTGAAGCGACACTGCAAGCCGGTAAGCATTTCATCGAAATGGATGGCAAGGAAGTCTTTCGCTTTGCCACGCGTGTGATGGCTCAAGCCACTCGTGAAGTCCTGGATGATTCTGGTATTGGACTGGATGAACTGAATTGGATCATCCCGCATCAGGCGAATATCCGCATCATAGAAGCGGCAGCACGCGGATTGAAATTGCCGTTGGAGCGCTTTGTGGTCAACCTCGAACGCTATGGAAATACATCTACAGCGTCTATCCCGATCGCAACAGTTGAGGCGCTGGAAGATGGCAGGCTCCAGCCCGGGCACAAGGTCGTCTTTGTCGGGTTTGGAGCGGGTCTCACCTGGGGCGCGCTCGCGGCTGAATGGACCGGGCCGTTGCCCTCTGAGAGGAAAGTCTACCCGCGACGTTACCGCCTTTGGGCGAGAGTCCGCTCGTTCTTGCGCCGCGTGGTTCGTTTCATCGAAGGTGTGATCTGGGGACGTGGTTCCTAGAGATAGTCAAAAGTTCTTGATTGTGGTACGATACCTACGATATTACTCAAGGAGAAAGTCATGTTTAGGTCCCCTGGTATTCCAGAATTGCTTATTATCCTTGTCGTCGTTTTGCTTCTTTTCGGTCCCGGACGCATTGCTAAAATTGCAGGCGAACTTGGCAAGGGCATCCGTTCCTTCAGGGACGGCATTGGCAAACCCGAGGAAGAAAAAGACAAGCAGGATGCTGAATCTAAGACGGAAGAAAAATAACAATTGAACACCGAATCCAAAAGGCTCTCCGAAGATGGAGAGCCTTTTGGATTAAGTGAGTAGCTGGGACAATGCTTTTGCTGTGTTGACAGGCTGGTTGCAAATGAACCCTTTGCAAACATAGGCCGTAGGTTTCCCTTTGACTAGTGGCCGCTCCGCCAGTAAAGTTGGTGCATCTTTTTCAGAGGGATAGGCAGACGCAGCTACGATGATGTTGGGCCTGTATTCGCTTCTAAGGACTTGTATCAACTCCTGGAAGTTTTTGTCCTGCGCCTCTCCCAGAACTGCGATCTGCTTCACAGTTCCCAGCGCGAAATCCGCCGCTGACAGCCAACGCGCAAAAGCAGCCGGGTAACGGACGGCTGCCTCGGCGATCGTTTTGAGGGATTGCTCTGCCAAGTCTCGATAGGAACCGTTATCGGTGAAGGCTGCCAGTTTGAGCAGCACTTCGCAGGCCAACGCGTTCCCTGATGGAGTGGCGTTGTCCTGCAAATCCTTCGGACGCATGACCAGCTTCTCGCCATCAGCAGGTGTGTCGAAGAAACCGCCATCGGGATCGTTGAAGCGCTCGATCATCTCGTTCCCCAGTTCCAATGCGGAGGCGAACCAGCGGTTATCGAAATCGGTTTGATAGAGTTCCAGCAAGCCCAGGATCAGGGCAGCGTAATCTTCTAGAAAAACTTCACCTGTCGCTTTACCGTCCCGCCAGGAGCGGCGCAGGCGTCCCTCAGGCCGCAGGGCAGTCAGTAAAAACTCCCCACTGCGCGTAGCCATTAGATAGTAGGAGTCTCCCTTTTCTGTGCCCTCGAATACACGGGCCGCTTCGGCTACAGTTGCCAGCATCAGGCCGTTCCAGGCAGTAAGCACTTTGTCGTCCGTTCCTGGGCGGATGCGTTCGGTGCGAGCGGTGAGCAGTTTGGCGTGGCAATCGGCTAATTTAGTGGTAGCAGTTTCAAAGTCTAGATCGAAGCGCGCGGCGAGAGTGGAGTCGTCCAACGTGCGCTGCAATACGGTCTTACCTTCCCAGTTCCCGCGTTCAGTAATTCCATAAGCTGCTTCAAAAAATTCACTATCATCTAATAGCTGTTCTCTAATCTCTTCTCTCGTCCAGGCGTAGAATTTGCCTTCTTCGCCCTCGGAGTCGGCATCCAGGGAGGAGTAGAAACCGCCCCCAGGGTGCGTCATTTCGCGAGCTACGAAGTCGAGCGTTTCTTCGATGATCCGTTTGAAATCCGGTTCTTTGGTGATTTGCCAGGCGTGCAGGTAGGCGCGAGCAAGTTGGGCATTATCGTAGAGCATTTTTTCGAAATGCGGCACTCTCCAGGAGTTATCGGTAGAGTAGCGTGAGAAGCCTCCGCTGACCACATCATACATGCCGCCGCGTGCCATGGCATGCAGCGCGTGGACGGCAGGCTTTAGCGCGTCCGTATTGCCTGCAACATAGCGGCGAAGCAGGAATTCGATCGTCATCGGTTGCGGAAATTTCGGCGCATCTCCCCAGCCGCCGTAACCCCAGTCGTAGCTATCCAGCAGGTTTTTTACGGCTAGGTCCAGGTGCACTTGTTCGAGAGAGAGTTCGTAACTGCTCAGAGTCGTTTGTGATTGGATATGGGCCGTGATGCGTTGTGCTGAGTCAATGGCTTTTTCTCGTTCGCTTTCCCAAACCCCGGCCAGCGCCTGCAATACTTCGCGGAAGGAGGGCATGTTATAGCGGCGCACCGGGGGGAAGTAGGTGCCCGCGTAGAACGATTGCAGGTCGGGGGTCAGGAAGACCGACATGGGCCAGCCCCCGGAACCGGTCATTGCCTGGGTGGCGGACATATAGATGCTGTCCAGGTCGGGGCGTTCCTCGCGGTCCACTTTGATGTTGACGAAGTGCTCGTTCATCAGCGTGGCGATTTCCGGATCCTCAAAGGATTCGTGCGCCATGACGTGGCACCAATGACAGGCGGCATAGCCGATGCTCAGGAAGATAGGCTTGTTTTCGGCTTTTGCCTTTGCCAGAGCTTCCTCGCCCCAGGGATGCCAGTCTACGGGGTTGTCGGCGTGTTGGAGCAGGTAGGGGGAGGTGGAGTTTGATAGTCTATTCATGAGAAAGTACCATTGGGGAATACCGCTAAACAAGATGATTATACCGGATGAGGGTAAAATACCCGGCAGTGGCAGCCAAATTTCGTTGGAGGATCAATATGAAATGCAAAAATTTGCTCTTGAGTCTCGCTGTTCTAATCATTGCCTCTCTTGCATGCAGTTTGTTTGGTGGAAGCGGCAGCTCTGGCGTTGGCGACAGCCCGTCATCGTCTGGTAACTCAGGGAAGTATGACACCGAATTCCCACTTCCTGCAAATGTCGATAATTTCATGAAATTCGAAGATGACTCGATCAACTACCAGACTACGATGAAATTGACCGAGGTTATGGATTTCTACCGCAATGCCTTCGAAAGCGCTGGGTATGATGAGCGCGATATTACAACCGTCATCAACGACACTACCTTTAGCATCGTCTGGGATGGACATCCCAGTGGAAAGGCCATTGTTGTCCAGGGCGTGGATCTGGATAATGGCAGCGTGAACGTCAATGTTCGCTTAGAAGATGTGTAGAGATAGCCTTTGACTGAAAAAGCGCTGTCATTTCGGACAGCGCTCTTTGGTTTCCAGGGTTCTGCTAATTCAAGCAAGTCTTTTCATGAATGCCTGTCAGTGCATTCCACAGGGATTCGGCCATCCTTGCGCAGGCGGCCTCCACCTGTGCCTGTTCCTCCGGCGAGAGCTTTGCCAGCGCTGACAGGATTTTTTCCGATTCGTGCCAATTTGACGAGTGAACTTCGAAGTATGGCTCTACTTCAACTGGCAGGGAATAGTGCGTCTTTAGCCCATCCAGTTTGGATTTGGCAGTAGCTGGCTGTTGGGCTTCGAACGCATACATTGCTCCCAACGTTGTGGCTGGAGAAGCGAACAGGCTTTGAGAAGCCTTGATAAGCTCCTTTGTCTGTGCGATTTGCGGAACGCCGATTTGGGCCTGCAATGCAACCGCAAACTGTTCCCAGAGTTCAGCGTGTTCGCGCTCTTCTTCGGCGGTTTCGAGATCGCCCAAGGTTTTCCATCCATCTTCCAGGGTGTTGATGAAAGCCCCATACTCTGCCGCATATACCTTGAGCGCATCGATCGGTAAAGTCCCAGCGCTCCAGGCCTGGTAAAACGGATGCTTGAGCAGATCCCATTTTTCGAGAATGCTGTCGAGACGTTGTTTGGTGGTCATAGGTATCTCCTTGTTAAAATTAGATAAAACTTATCCGATTTTATCATATGGAGATACTTGTTGTTAAACTAAAAACGACTACTCCTCGCATAGAAGCAGTCGCTTTCGGTTTCCTGGCCGGGATCACTTGATCTCTATCGTCATCGTGAAATCTACTTCTTGACCACCTTGCGGGACAACGTTAATGATGTAATCCTGGGTGGAGGGTAATTGCATGTTGAAGGTGGTAGAGCCCATTTGCGCACGCATGTAAGGTTGCCCATCGCCGAAGCCCCAAACGGTCAGGGCGGCGACGTTAGGATTGGGTATAAGTACGATATTCATGCTTTGCCCACCCTGCGCAGCCACCACGTAGGACGCGATGTATCCATCAACGGTTGCGCCGCTGACTGTGGCAGAAATCTCTCCTGGGTCGAATTGAACACGACTGGGAATGCTTACCCAGAGTGAGAAGTCTTCTGCGTTGACGCTGCCGAACAGTTGAAAGTAATAATCCTGAGTGGCTGGCAGAGTCCCCTGCCAGTTTGTCGATCCTTGCGATGCCAGTAAAAGCGTCGCACCGTTTTCAGCGACGATGGACATAGTCACGTCATTGTTTGACGAGCTGACCGAGGCCAGCATCGGTTGTCCCAGTTGGGCTTTCAGTACATAGTGTAGTGTTTGCCCGGCTTGTATGGTGCCTGTGGCTGTGCCATAGGTCGTTCCAAGGGCGAAGTTGATCCTCGTTGCGGCTGGCAGGACAGGGGCCGGAGGGGGAAGCGACGTAGACGCAGTTGTCGGCGGAATCTCCGTTGGCGGGACTGGTGTGAATGTCGGCAGCAGCGTCAGAGTCAGACTTGGTTCTGGCCTCAGTGTTTGCATCGTCGTCGGGACAACCTGTTCGACGCCTACCTCAGGCTGGCTTGGCTCGTTCGACCCGCCGCAGGCCAGGGTTATGCTTGCCAGGGTCAGCAGCGTAATGATCAAGCCGGCCTTTCTTTGGATAATCCGGATTATTCTCATGATTTCTCCTTGACGTTATCTCAATAAGCATACTACTGCCTGATAAGTTTGACCAGTATCCGCTTAGGGTAAAATCCGCACATGTCGAGATTGAATTCTTTTATGAAGCGTTGGGGGCCGGCCATACTTTTGATGGCGGTTATCTTTATATTTTCCTCCTTGCCTTCAGCCGAACTACCGAACTTTAATTGGGCCGATCGCATCGTCAAAAAAGGTGGACATGCGTTGGGATATGGGCTGTTGGCGTTTGCCTACCTGCGCGGATTAAAAGGCGAGAGCAGCCATGTGTCCGCGCGTCAATTTTTTGGAGCCTGGCTGCTGGCGGTGCTGTATTCCACGACCGATGAATTCCACCAGTCCTTTACGCCCGGGCGTCATCCGACTGTGACCGATGTGATGATCGATGCCCTTGGCGCGGGGTTGGCGCTGATATTGGCAGGCAGGTACTACAAACAAAAATGACCGGCCTTTTTGGACTGGTCACTGCATACTGGTTGCCGGACACTGATAAATGGTTCTACTCAAACTCGATCTCAATTTCTTCCTCCGCATTCCAATCTTCCATGCGCTCGATCTCGATATCCGAAAAGAGACCTTCCTGTCTGGCGGAGACACGATAGCGCTTGACCAGTTCGAGCAGAGCCAGAAACGTCACTACAATTTCGATGCGGGTTGGGTTTTCCCCCAGCAATTCTCTAAAATGCGCATGCTCGGCAACGCCGAGCCTTTTGGAGATCAATTCGATCTTTTCACGGATGGTCACCTTGGGCGCGGAAATGACCGTGCCAAGCGCCTGCTTCTCGACCTCTTTGGAATACACTTCTTTGGCCGCCTCGATCAAATCTGCGATGGTGATATTCGAAAGATCGAGCTTCCCCTCGATTTTGGGCGGTGGCGCCAGGCGCAGGTAGGTGCGCAGGTTCTGTGCTTCCCGTTCGCCCAGCAGGTTGGCGATTTCCTTGAAGCGTTTATACAGCTTCAACTGCTCCACCAGCAGCGCACCCAGGTCCTCTTCACCGGGTTCGCGCACGGGCGGGCGCGGCAAGAGCGCCTCCGACTTGATCTGTATCAACTTGGCGGCGATCACCAGGAAAGCCGAGATCTCGTCTGCCTGGGTCTCTTCCAGTTGATGCAGGTAGCCCAGGTATTGTTCCGTGACGGCAGCCAGCGAAAGCGTCGTGATGTCCAGTTCGGCACGCTCGATCAGGTCGAGCAGCAAGTCGAGCGGCCCTTCATAGACGGCCGTCTGCACGGTGTAGCCGCTGGTCTGGTGTCCTAGTATGCTTCCCATAACGCGCCGATTATATCACCCCATACTGTTATAATTTGCCCATGTCTGACCCAAAACTGACCCATCTCGACGAACATGGCCGCGCGCGCATGGTGGATGTGGGCGCCAAACCCGATACCGAACGGATTGCGATTGCGAAGGGTGAAGTCCACATGAAGCTGGAGACGCTGGACTTGATCCGCGCCGGGGAGATCAAAAAAGGCGACGTGTTGACCGTCGCCCAGATTGCCGGTATCAGCGCTTCCAAACGGACCTCCGAGCTGATCCCGTTATGTCATCCACTGCCGCTCACCAAAGTAGACGTGGGCCTTGCCCTCGACGACACCTTGCCGGGCGTGACGATCACCGCTATCGCCAAGACCATCGGCAAGACCGGCGTCGAAATGGAAGCGCTGACCGCTGTCTCCGTCGCTGCGCTGACCGTCTATGACATGGCCAAAGCTGCTGAAAAGACCATGCGCATCCAGAATATTCGCCTGGTTGAAAAGCACGGCGGTCGCTCGGGAGATGTAATAAACGAATGAACAAAATAAAGGTATTGTTTTTCGCCACCCTGCGTGACCGCGCCGGGACAAAATCGCTCGAAATCGAAATACCAGTTAGCACAACCGTGCAGGAGTTGAAAGACCGGATCGCCCGCGACTATCCCAACCTGAAACAGTCCATGGAATCGGTCGTCATCTCCATCGACCGTGAATTTGCCTTCGATGAAAGCGTCGTTCCCGCGAACGCTGAGATCGCCATGTTCCCGCCGGTAAGTGGGGGATAATTGGAGATGTCATTGCGAGGAGCAGAGCGACAAAGCAATCTCAAGTAACCTGAGCGCGTGAGATTGCCACGCCCATTCTGGGCTCGCAATGACAATTTGAAGACGATGAACTTTCCAACAATTTACTCCATCACCGAATCCGAACTCGACCTGGACGACTTGCTGGCGCAGATCACCCTCGCCAGCACAGGCGCAGCCGCCATCTTTACGGGTATGGTGCGTGGCGAGACCCAACGTGGTAACCCGCACAAAACCGTTTATCTTGAGTATGAGGCCTATGTGCCCATGGCTGAATCCAAAATGAAACAGGTCGTCGATGAGATCCGCCAGAAGTGGCCGACCGTGGAAGGCATCGCCATCGTCCAGCGTATCGGCAGGCTGTATCCTAAAACGCCTACGGTGTTGATCGCCTGCACTGCCGCGCATCGCGATACCGGCGTCTTCGAGGCCGCCCGCTATGGCATCGACCGCTTAAAGGAAATCGTCCCGGTCTGGAAGAAGGACGTTGGGCCAGGCGGCGAAGAGTGGGTCGAAGGCGACTACATCCCCAAACCTGGAGAATAGCGGTGACATTTCTTCTTGAAACGGACCGGTTACACATTCGCCACTTCCAGGATTCCGACCTGGAACCCTTCTGGGCTTACCGGAACGATCCTGACGTCGCCAGATACCAGGGCTGGGACGTGCCCTACCCGCGCGAAAAAGCGCAGGAATTCATTGCCGAGATGAAAGCCAAAGACCCGAGTGTACAAGGTGAATGGTTCCAGGCGGTGATCGAAGAAATGACAAGCAGCGAATTAGTAGGCGATGCAGCTTTCTATCTCAAAAAAGATGATCCGCAGGCATATATCGGGTGTACGATTGCCCGCCCGTATTGGCGCAAAGGGTATGGTATAGAAGCTACTCGCCGTCTGCTGGATTATCTCTTTGGCGAACTTGGTTTGCACCGTGTCATCGCTATCACAGATGTCGAGAATATTGCTTCATTCGGAATGCTCGAACGCATGGGCTTCCGCCGCGAAGGTCACTTTGTGGAAAACCTGATGTTCAAGGGGCAATGGGCCAGCGAATATCACTACGCCATGCTCAAACGTGAATGGGAGAAGCTGACATTTTAGTCCG
>CAZLOC010000019.1:0-22247 GCA_964560935.1 uncultured Anaerolineaceae bacterium
TGAAAACAACCAGCCAGAGGGTGCGTTGCATGTGGGGATTGTAATCGATTTGTGGGATGGGATAGTTATCTAACAGGTTGTTGTGGCCATATTTCAAGCTTGCTGTCAACAATCTTTGAGAACAAACCGAGATCTGGTGCTGTAGAAGAATGGAAAAAATGCGAAAAACACTCGCAATCGCTGCAACCAAAGCCTTGAATTGGCGTCATTCCACTCATGCCATATAATGTATGCGCCCATTGATGTTCAAGTCGTTCCGTTTCGTAGCTGATCCATGCTGCTACTGGAGTCACAAACTCACGCAGATAATCGATGTGCCAATGCTTGGGCTTGTCCATGCGACAATGACGTAATACCCGCGCCCGCACGCCGCCCGGCCCGAAGGCGCTGCCGACATAGATGTAATACCCCGGTGCAATTTCGATCTCTCGCCAGCGGCCTATTTGCACCCTGGCTTTTGAGCGATTTTTGAGGATGAGGGCGTATATCCCGGGGTCTGGTTTCATCGTACAGTGTTGCTGGCCAAGTATGGTCACGGATCAATTGGTCTGGCTGATGCGCCTGATCATCTCATCGGCGCTCACTTCCACGGTTTTATCTGTCACATTGATGGTGTAAAAGCCTCCCTTTCGGAATACACTTTGTGCAACATTAATCTCTTCTTCGATCCGGGCTGGGTCGGTATAAGGCGATTGTGCCGGTATCCCAAGTTGACTGATCCTGCGGCGGCGAAACGCCAGCAGACGATCCAGGTCAAGCGTCAAGCCGATCACACGCGAAGGGTCAAGTTGGTAGAGTTCGGCAGGTACGGGGATTCCCGGGACGATGGGCAGGTTGGCGACCTTCCAGCCGAGCACCGACAGGTAGACGCTTAAGGGCGTCTTCCCCGTGCGAGAGACACCGACCAGGATTACATCGGCTGCCGGCCAGCCTTCTCGGTTTTGCCCGTCATCATGCTTTAGAGCATACTCAATGGCCTCGATGCGTTCGAAGTAGGGCCGGTGGAGCTGGCGGTACAGGCCAGGTTTTTCGAGAGGAGGCTGCCCGAGGACTGTTGTGAGACGGTCAAGTAACGGTCCCATCAGGTCGATGGCTGCCACGCCGCGTTCTTGTGCTAAGTTGATCAGCCTGTGTCGCAGATGGGTGTCGACCATTGTGTGGACAATTGTGCCACCCAGTTCTTTGGCTTGAGCAATAATGCCTTCGAGCTGTTCTGGGTGGCGAACGTTTGGTACAGGTACAACTGGGACTGTGATTTCTGGAAACTGTGCCAGGACGGTGTTGACCACCTGTTCGCCGCTCGATCCGATGCCGCCGGATACGATGAGAATGGGAGGCGGAGGGGTTTGTTGTCCTTCTGTTGACATGAGTTGGCTCCTTCCGCTACAAACTTCATTCTTGTCCGATGTCAAAGAAATATCCGAAGAAGATTTTCCCTGTTACGATGGAGGGGCCGCCTTTGATCATCTCATCGACATTGTAGCTGTGCCTCTCCAGAAGTTCCCTGTCTTCCAGGTAGATCTGGTTGCCAGTATCCCGGTCGAACTCCGGGTGGAACTGGGTCCCGAACAGACGCTGTTCAAAGTTCACATATGCTTGTATTTCGGTATGCGGGTTCGTCCCCAGGAGGTGCGAGCCTTCTGGCAGTTCGGTGACTTCGTCAAAATGATGCTGCCAGACGGTTTCGTTTTCTCTTACACCCAGAAGGTTCATTGCTTTGCTGGTGAATGAAACCTCTCCCCAGCCTGCTTCAAGCCCATTGGGAGATGACCGTACTGCCTGTTTTCCAACCAGCGCCAGGCAGACAAGCTGGTGCCCGTAACAAATCCCCATTTGTGCGAGGCCTCTATCCCTGGCTTGATTGATAAAGTATATGGCCTTTTGGGTAAAAGGTGCGGATTTTGTAATCGAAAGCGCAGACCCCGTGTGAATGATGTGTGTAAAGTCTTCCTCGATAAGGTCATCAGGAAAAGATTCTTTGGCGTCGATGAACAAAGATTTAACCTGTGCGTCCGCAGGCAGCCAGCGTTTGATCGCGGGCGTTTCACTTTTGTCCGTCGAGTAGTCAAGGATCAGGATGTTCTTCTGGTTCATTCCTCATCTACAACGGAATGTAAGTCCGTTTTGTTGACTTCTGCAGGGACATCAAGGTTCCGAGATGCAGATCCACTCGAAAAGTGTCTCGGCTGGAGAGGTGATTATGTCTGTCGGACGGGGTGCTGAGGGTCCAAGGTGACCTTTTTCCAGGCTGGAGTCGTTGACCACCGCTAATTGCTGGTAACTTTCTCCCGGCGCGGCCGCCCATATCTCGAATTGGCTCCCAATGGCGACGACCTTCAACTGAAGATACAGCCGTCCCCCATCCTCTTTGGGAGTGACATTGTCAAGCCGGGTGAGAGGGACAGGATATTCGAATTTGCTACCCATATCCTTGATAAAAACATACGTTTTCGAGGCCGGATAGACCCATACCAGATACCAACGGTTTTCGATTGTCCGCAATGTGAATCCGCCCCCCGCCCCAATGGTATCTACCGGGACGCTGAACAGGGTTTCGACTGTGAAGTCGGTATACTGGTCAGGAGACCAAGCTGCATCGAAGCCCTCCCCGGGCGTGTAATACGCGATCCTGAATTTTCCCCCAGCATAACCGACTTCACCGTTATCCTGGTCACCAAAAGATGGCCACCCACCCGCGCGTGTATCAAATTCGTCACACATTGCGGAGACGGGAGAAGTTGTATCAACAGGAGCACCATTGAGCGGCGTGGTTTCTGGAGAAGTTGTATCGATAGGAGCGCCCTGGAGCGTTGCGGTTTCTGAGGGTGCGCTGTTCTCCTGCAGAGGAGCACCTGTCAGTACTGTAGGATTCATCCACAAGACGATCCCAAAAATGATGAAAACTAATCCAATCGGTGCCAGGATGATCCTGAGTACATTCGAAATGCGAGGCATTGATACTTCTTTGAATGCGATTCCCCCGCCGGAGATGGCGACAAACAACAGAGCGGCGCCTAAGATGACAATGATCGTTGGGATATCCATGGCATTCTCCTATCAATGGCAGACATGGTTATTCTTTATGATTCAATCATGATAGGGTGCAAAACGCAAGTGGCAAACGCAATCTTTTCAGATCTCAATATCTATTTGATTATCTTCATGTTCCTGCTCTAACTGTACACACCCTCGTCGGTGATTCCTTGAAATCTTCCCAAATGTTTCAATACTCGTAAAGCCCGTAGCGTATTCCAGCGGCTAGGACCGCCGGTCTGCTCCATGTCAAAGTGTACCTGGCCAGGGTGTTTGGCCTGTACGGGCCATGTCCCATCAGCACGCCGCTTTTTCTTCAGGATGTCCAATGCAGGCTGCATCCGTGGATCATAATCAACCTTTGCGGCCTGGAAGTAGTCCAGTGCGCGCAGGATGTCATACTTCCAGCGGGAGGGGTAGGACAGCATCAAGAAGCGTTTGTCGATGATTTCGCCTGTCCGGTCGGAGAGGTAGAGGCGGTGTTGGAGGATGAACTCGCGCGCCTCCGCAGCTATCCGGTCCAGTTCGGGGCGGCGGTAGTCGTACCCGTTGGCGGCGTATTCCTGTATCCCCTCCAGGATTGAAATTGTCGAGTGCAGCGAGCTGTGGATGGCCCCCTGCTGGTTGTAGTTACAATTGAAGCCACCATCCGGCATGTGTTGGCTGATGACAAAATCCACGATGGAATATAAGCCTTTCTCAGCAGTTTTGAAATAACAGGCGTAATTCAAGAACATCCCGTTGATGCACACGTCACTTTGCTCGATCGTTACCGCTGGATTGATGCCCCCATCATTTGCCTTCCGGTCGCGCAGGATGATGGCGATCGATTCGTTGATTTGGGGATGATCGGCAGGAAGACAGAGATTTCTTTAATCCAGCAGGCTGTAGTGACTGGAAATCCATTTGGGTTGGTAGAAACCTCGACCCCAATGTCCATTTTCGTGACGGGCCTGGAGGAGACGAGCGCCCCAGCCCTCGCTCGCGATTCGCTCCCGTAATTCGGGCCTTTCTACCCCCAGCAAATCTCGGTGAACCTGATACTGGATGGATACATCCCCCTCAAGCAGCCATTGGATGATTTGCTCGTTGTCCATAGATATGCACTCTCTTTGGTAATTATATTTGCCGGTGTCGGCAGATCGAAATAATCGTCTCACTCGCCGCCGTGAGACTACCTTTATTCCAATCGCCGTATTGATGGGCGATGTGAAACCCGTTATAGTGCAAGAGCGCCTCCAACTCTTGTGGATAGGTGAAGCGGCAGGCGATACGCGTGATCGTTGCGCGGTTTTCTTTCGAATCACTCCAGCGGCGATAGGTTGTCCAGTGCATGATCTGGGTGAGTGGATCGTAGCGCTGTGTCCCGGATACGCGCACGCTCTGTCCCTGCACATTGCGATAGGTAAACCACAACTCTTCCTCAAGCTGGTCGGTTAGATCATGGCCGGATGGGTTGCGGGTTTCAAAGGCAAAGGTGCCATGCGGCGCGAGATGATGCTTGACGGATGCTAACAGGCGCTCTTGGTCCGCGCGCTGCAAGAAGGCCTGGAAGGCGTTCCCGGTGATGTAGATGAAAGCGAACGACCTGTCAAAATGGAACTGGCGGGCATCCGCTTCGATCAGGCCAATGGAGAGTCCTTGCTGCTGCGCCTTCACACGCGCATATGCCAGCATCGGCTGCGCAAGATCGACGCCGGTGACCGGTAATCCACGCGCTGCAATGGACAGGGCCACCAGTCCGGTGCCACAGGCGATCTCAAAGACGGGACCGCCGATTGCGCTGGCCAGGTCTGCGTAAAACTCGATCCGTGGCGCGGAGCGCTCTCCTTCTTCCAGGTCATAGTTGGCAGGCTCGTTGAACTCTTCCAGGTTATCATGATCGATCATGAGCTAATCTATCCTGTGTGTAACGAATTAATTCCAGTGCTTTATTATAAAGCTCGAAATTCCTTGCACCCATTCGCGTTGCCAGGGATTGTTCGATCACCTGTGGCCATTTGCCGCCGAGTTTCCCTTGCGCCCAACTTGCCGCCGCCAGCTTCGAGACAATCGTTCCGTGTTCCAATGCGTGCAGGGAACGGCACATGGTCAGGATGGTGTAGGCGTGATATTCGCTGCCGTGGTTTTGCAGCCAGGATGGGTTATCCAGCAGCGGGAACCACCATTCTTCCAAAATCCCCCTCACAGCGCGGCGGATGTCGTCAGGGTCGATGGGGTCGATCAAGGTCTTTGGGTCAGGCCCTGCCAGCACGACGCCCTGTTCGCGGATGACGTGGCGCTGGATGATCCAGTCGCTCCCATGTGGCGCGGTGTAAAACTTGTGCTCGTTGACCGCGGGATATTCGAAATCTGATTTCTCGTAGCGGCGCAAGTGGCCTTTGGGGATATACGAACCTTCCAGTTTCTCTGCCCATTTCAGGCCCGTTGTCCAGATGCGATCGTGCATAGCTTCCAGTTCGGCGATCGTTTTCTTTGCGAGTATGTCCATTGTAACAACCAGGTAGTCGATATCGCTGGCCTCGGGGTGGAAGTCGCCGCTGGCGAGCGAACCAAACAAGTACATGCCAACGAACTGGTCGCCCAGAATTTCCTGCACTTCCGAGAGCAAGAGTTGCAAAATTTCATCAATATCGGGATAAAGGGTAGGATGACGCTTTACCATTTTTCGACCTTCCCATTTTTTACCATCCAGACGTCAGACGCAAACCGCTCGATGAAGTAACGGTCATGCACGACGGCCAGGATGCTTCCGTTAAACTGGGCCAGCGTCCCCTCGAAGCGGGCGCGCGACGGGATGTCCAGGTGGTTGATGGGTTCATCCAGCAGCAGGAAAGTGCAACCCTGCGCCACCAGCAGCGCCAGTTGCAGGCGGGCCCGTTCGCCAAAGGATAATTCGCCGGATGGCCGCAGCGGGTCATCGCCGCTGAACAGGAAGAAGTGCAGGAAGTGACGCGCCTGCGTTTCGTTGAAGGACGCCACGCGTTGGAGGGTTTTCAACGCCGAGAGCGACGCATCCAACAACTCCTGTTCCTGCGCCATGTACCCGAGCCGGATCGTTTGCCCCAGCCGGACCGTCCCCGCCAGCGGCTCGAGCATCCCTGCAATGGTGCGCAGCAGGGTGGTCTTGCCCGTGCCGTTTTCCCCTGTCAACGCGATGCGCTGACCGGTGCGGATGTACAGGTTCAGGTTCTCGAGCAGCGGCTCGTGACCGGGATAGCCCACAGACAGGTTTTCCGTGGTCAGCACATCTTTGGATTGGTTGACGTTCTCCCCGAAATCCAGTTTCATCTGCCAGGAAGCACGCGGCTTTTCGATGCGTTCCTCGGTCAGGATTTTCTCGATGCGCGCCTCGATGTGCTTGGCGCGGCCGGCCACATTTTTGGTGGCGCGGTTGCCGAAGAAACCGACCGAGAAACCGTCGGTGTTGGCGGGGTCGGCTTTGCCGCCTTTACGCATTTTGGTCAGCCCGCGGATGTGACTGGCAGCTGCCCGTAGTTGAGCAATCTGTTGTTGCTGGTCTACATAGGCCTGTTGCTGTTTCTCCAGTTCGACCAGTTTTTGTTCGGCGTAGTCAGAGTAATTGCCGGGATAGGACTTGATCGCTTGTGTGGCCGGGTCGAGTTCGAGGGTGGAGGTGACGGTGTTATCCAGGAATGCACGGTCGTGCGAGACGATCAGGACTGCGCCGCGGAAGCGATTCAGCCAGCCTTCCAGCCATCCGAGCATGAGGATGTCGAGATGGTTGGTGGGTTCGTCGAGTAGCAGCAAGTGTGGCTCTTCGAGCAGGATGCGCGCCAGCATCAGGCGCGTCTTTTGTCCGCCGGAGAGGTGGGCGATTGGTGTGTCAAGATCGAAGTCGCCCAGTCCGAGCGGGCCGAGGATGGACTCGGGTTGCAGGTTGAAGGTTGAAAGTTTGGTGACAGCCTCATCGTAGCGTCTCTGGAGTTGCGGGTTTTCGGGGTCTTTGGCCAGGGACGCGG
Source organism: uncultured Anaerolineaceae bacterium (assembly GCA_964560935.1). Taxonomy (GTDB): domain Bacteria; phylum Chloroflexota; class Anaerolineae; order Anaerolineales; family Villigracilaceae; genus JAABUE01. The sequence goes on from CAZLOC010000019.1 coordinate 7,017, forward strand.
CCAGAGAAGCGACTTCAGACTCGAGGTCGCTCCCGGAAATGGAAGCAAGATCAAGCGCGGCGCGCAGCGTCTGGTCCGGGTCGAAGTCCATGCCCTGGGCCAGGTATCCGATCCGCAAACCGGGGCGCGTGTGTGCGATCGTCCCTTCATCCGGCTTTTCGAGGCCGACCAGAATGCGCAGCAGGGTGGTCTTGCCGCAGCCATTCGGGCCGACAAGTCCGACGCGCTCGCCGGCGCTGAGGCTGAATGAGATGTCTTGTAAGATGGACTGGATGCCGTAGGTTTTGGAGAGGTGGTGAGTGGTAAGCATAAAAGACCTGTAGTTGTTTTGTGTCACCCTGAGCGATAGCGAAGGGTCTCCCGCCCTGCAGGCGGAGATTCTTCGCCCTTTCCGGGCTCAGAATGACATAGCATATTTAAAAAAGAAAACCGAGGGCAAGCCTCGGCCGTTAACGCCAGCATGTACTGACGAATCAAATCAGCGGGTAAATGCCCTGAAAACTGGGTTGACTACAGGTTGTCTGTCATTCCTTATGCTCCTACTTGTTACGAACGCCGCGATTATAGCACAAAATGATTGAGCTGAATTGGAATTGTGATGTTAAGTGTACTTGACATCACGCTTGGTGTTAAGTATACTTAACATATGACTCATAAAAATGTAGGGAATAATATCAAAGCGCTTCGTACAGATTTGGGACTTACCCAGGCTCAGTTGGCTGAACTTGTCGGCGTTGCTAGAGTATCTATCATTTCGATTGAAAATGGGCGTTTTATCCCAACCATAGAAACAGCCTTGCAGATTAGCAAAACATTGGGTGTTCCCGTTGAGCAGATTTTCTGGCTAAAGGAAAATATCAAATGAAAAGAGAATTCTTGCCTTACTATATTTCTAGACTTGTTCTCAGCTCGATTTTTAGCGTACTTGTACTGGGTTTCAATTGGGAAGCCTTAATTCTTACACTTGTATTCTTTGGTTTATTCCTGCTCTACCTCCATAGCGGCTGGTTCAGTGTTGATTTAACAAATCCTTTTTTGCCTTTACGTCGTGACTCTCGCGGTGAGCTGATCCAGAGAAAGGCGTTGATCCTCTCGATCATTGTAGGTTTTTCTTTGTATTTATTATCCAGCACTTTTGGCTTTGTTTTGATCTCCGGAAATATTGCCGTCGCGATTGCTATCGTGACCTATTTTGCTTCTCAATTTCTACTTTTCTCTAAAGCATAACTGTGTTTTCATCCATATAAATTTTTGATGCAATCTTCCTCTTTGGAGGAAATCCTACTTATTTATTCCTTGCATTCAGCATCTTCACAATCGCATTCCATCCCCGCGGCCTTCTCAAAGGCTTCCCTGCCTTCATTGTAAGAGAAATAGATCAGGCCAATCGCGCCCAGGCTATCTACGAAGCCGAAGCCGGTCAATTCGTAGATCAGGCTGGAAGCCAGCAGCACCAGCGACATGTAAATGCAGACCAGCGTGCAGTTGGCGTCCGCCAGGATGGGGGAGGAGTCGAGTTCGCGCCCCACCTTGCGCTTGCTTGCCACCAGTGCCCACATCATCGCAATCGAGATGACCGAGATGATCAGGCCGGGCAGGGTGGTCTCGGGTTTGTGGCCGACGAAGATGTTGTAGATGGCGGTTATTGCGAGACCGGCCACCAGGATGTAGAAACTCGTGCCCGTGATGCGCAGGGCGGTCCGCTCGAACGTGGAGCGGTCGGTATCCGGGTTCTGGCGGATGCGCAGCACCATTGCAAGAATCCCGATGCCAGACATCACTTCAATGAAGCTGTCCACGCCGAAGCCGAAGAGCGTCAGCGTCTCATCGGAAATGCCGAAGAAGATGGCGATCAGTCCCTCGGCCAGGTTGTACAGGATGGTGAAGATTGCCAGCCACAGGGCGTAGTTCCAGTACCGGTCGAAGTTTGTTCTTTTTGTTATCGTTGTCATGGTTTACCTATAAATTTATCCGCTAATCTACGCCAATCTTCGCCAATCTTTTTATTCGCGCGGATTAGCGAAGATTAGCGGATTCTGATTAGCCAAGCAATTCTTCCATTGCCGCCAGGAACAGGGTGATATTTTCCCTGCGGCTGGAATATCCCATCAGCCCGATGCGCCAAACCTGGTCTTTCAGCGCGCCGAATCCGGCTGCGATTTCGATGTTGTATTCACTAAGCAACTGCGCACGGACTTTGTGCGGATCGACCCCGGCCGGGACTCGCGCGGTGGTCAGGGGCGGGAGTCTATACGCGAGCGGGATGAAGGGCGGGATGTCGATGGCTTCCAGTCCACTCCAAAGCAGTTCGGCGTTTGCCCGCATGCGGGCGTGGACATTATCCAGCCCTTCCTCGTAGATCATGCGCAGGGCTTCGCGCAAGGCATAGTGCAGACTGGCGGAGGCGGTGTGATGGTAGCCGTGCGCGCCGCCCCAGTAGTTGGCGTATTGCTTCAAGTCAAGATAGAAAGACGAAACAGGTTTGCTGCGCTTCTCGATGGTTTCCTGCGCGCGCGAGTTGACCGTGATGGGGGCCAGTCCGCTGGGCGCGCCCAATCCCTTTTGGCTGGCGGAGTAGGCTATGTCCACGCCCCATTCGTCCACTTTGAGCGGGATGCTGCCCAGCGAGGTGACCGTGTCCATTACCACCAGCGCGCCTTGCTGATGGGCCGCGTCCACGATCTCTTTGACGTGAAGCTGCTCTGCGCCGGTAGATGTTTCTGCGTGCACGAAGGCAAAGATTTTGTATTTCTTCTGCTTGAGTGCGGCTTCGATTTCTTCCACTTTGAATATTTCGCCCAGCGGCTTGCTGACGCGCTCCACGTTCGCGCCCAGGCGTGTGGCGATCTCTGCCAGGCGTTCGCCGAAGTAGCCGATGGTAGCCACCAGCACATCGTCACCGGGTTCGATCAGGTTGGTCAGCGCGGCTTCCATACCGGATGTGCCAGTGCCGGAGAGGGCGAAGGTCCATTCGTTTTGGGTCTGGAAGACGTAACGCAGCAGTTCCTGCTCTTCGGCGTAGATTTTCAGCAGGTCCGGATCGAGGTGTCCCACTGGGGGAGTGGCCATCGCGCGGACTACGCGCGGGGCGGCCATGCCAGGCCCGGGTCCGAGCAGGATGCGGGCATGTGGGTCAAGGTCGGAAAATCGGTTATCAGTCATGAGGTTCTCCAGTCGATGTTGATAGTTCAAGTCTAACAGAAAATTGTCATTCGCGCGCTGGAAAAGGGGCAGGGGATGATAAAAAAATCATTCGATTGGATGATTGTAGAATGCGATCCTTTGAAAGTAAACTACATAGTACTGCGTAAACATCTGAACCAAAATCTCGCTAATTTTGAGCCATACGGAACAAGTAAGTTCGGAGATTTATACAAGAAGCAGTAATTCCGACTGGAACTATCGGTATTAATGATAAGGAGATATGAGATGAAGAAATTTTCGCTACTGATTGCTATCATACTGGGTCTTGCGTTAACTTTGGCCGGTTGCGGTGGCAGGGGTCCGACCACCAACCTGAGGGTGGATATGGTCGAATTCATGTTTGAACCTTTCGATTACATCATCCCGGCGGGTCAGGAAATCACGTTGGAACTTTCGAACAATGGCGCCGTCGTGCATGACTTTGTCATCATGAAACTCGGCGCTGATGTGGGCGAGGATTTTGGAGACGAAGACAAAGCGAATATCTATTGGGAGGCCGAGATGGAACCAGGTACATCCGGTACCTATACCTTTACTGCACCTGGCGAACTTGGTGAATACCAGGTCGTTTGTGGGGTCGCAGGCCATTACCTGGCTGGTATGGTTGGCAGCTTGACCGTTGTCGCTGAGTGATTGGGCACTTCTCTTTTTGACATACCCGGTTTCTTAGAGAAACCGGGTATGTGTTTAAGTGTACAATCAGCGCATGGATGAACGCCCGCTGCTCACCAGTCTTTCCAACCCGCTTGTTAAAAGAGTTCGTTCGCTCAAAGGGCGCAAAGGACGGACTGAAAGCGACTCCTTCCTGGTAGAAGGTATACATCATGTGGGTTCGGCTATCGAAGCTGGCTGGGATGTGGATACCTTGCTCTACGCCCCAGACCTGCTGACCGGGGATTACGCCGCCTCTTTGCTGAAAGATGCCCATCGCATCGGCCTCAACCTTCAGCCTGTTTCCTCTAAAGTGATGGAATCGTTGGCCGAAAAGGACAACCCGCAGGGTATCCTGGCTGTGGTGAAACAACGGAAGTTGGGATTCGATGATCTGTGCGAGACTCAACACGCTGTGGCACTGGTCTCGCCGCAAGACCCTGGCAACGTGGGGGCGATCCTGCGCACGATCGATGCTGTCGGCGCAGACGCACTTTTCTTGCTAGATCCCCTGATGGGGACACGTGGCGGTGTCGACCTGTACCACCCCACCTGCGTGCGCGCCAGCATGGGGGCGATCTTCTGGAAACCGGTCGTGCAAGCTGGTTTTGATGAATTCATCGGTTGGGCAAAAAAAGATGATTATTGCTTGATAGGCGCGTCAGCCCATGCCCAAAAGGATTATCGCGAAGCTGTGCTAGGTAATACCCCCTGGATCTTAGTGCTTGGCAGTGAGCAAAAGGGACTTTCTTTGGAGCAGATTGCTGCCTGTGATGTGACCGTGTCCCTACCCATGCGCGGTAAAGTCAGTTCGCTTAACCTGGCTGTGGCGGCGGGGATATTGTTGTACTCATTAAACGCATAGAGGCGAAGCATGAGTGCCCAAAAGGGCGCGCTTCGCCTCTATCGATTCGTTAAAGTGGAATTTAGGCCTGGTTACAGATCGTCTTCATCATCCATCCACAGATCATCGTCCTCTCCTTCGCCTTCATCTTCCCATTCTTCCAATTCTTCCTCTTCCCAGTCCTCATCAACAGCATCTTCGGATGGAGAATAGGTGGCACAACCGGTGTCGGGGTCAATTTCTACAGCAGCGGCGCTGCAATACCCTTCGTCAAGGAAGATACAATCCAAATAGTGACAGCGAATGCGAGGCATACTTTCCTCCTTATTGGGGTTGGCGGATCAGCCGAATGACAGAAATAATGAAAATAATCGTCATTGCAATCTGCGATGCGAGACAGAATGGGCAGATTGCCTTCAGGATGGCAAATTCGACATAGATCAGGTAGAGCGTGAATAAAAAGCCGGTCAACGCCATACCGAAAATAAGCATGGGGCCATTCTTTTCAAAGAATTTGGCGCGGCGTTCGTACCAGTGCACTAGCAGAATGGCAAAATACCCGGCGATGCCAACGCTCGCAACCGGGATGCCGTACACTTCCGAGTAACGGCTGGCGTTCACAGTAGAGCAGTCACCGCTGCCCAGGCATAAAGCATCATTGGAAGTCACTTTGTAAATGGTCATATAAATCGAGACGAGCAGCCCGACCACGACCAAAATCACTGAGATGCGATACAGCCATTTATCCATGAAGTTCCTTTGTCATAGCAGCCAGGCATCAATTTCCGTGCCAGCAGCGAGCGATTTTACCCCAGCAGGGATAATTAGTAAAGCATTTGCCTGTACGATTGAAAGCAAGTTGCCGGAACCCTGGTGCCCGGCCAGGCGAGCGGACAGTATACCATTTTCCTCGCGTACATCGGATCGTAGGTAGCTCTCTCTTCCATCAGATGTAATACTTTCCGCAAGTCGCACGCGGACCCTGGGCCTGCCAGCCGTTTTCAAGCCGCTCATTCGCTCTAGCGTCAGTCGTACGAAAACCTCGAAGCCGACAAATGCCGAAACCGGGTTGCCGGGCAATCCGATGAAGGGGATACTCTTGAATTTGCCAAAGGCCAACGGCTTGCCCGGTCGCATGTTCACGCGCCAGAAATTCAGCTCCCCTTGTGCTTCAACCACATCTTTAATGAAGTCGAACGCCCCTACACTCACCCCGGCAGAAGATAAGATCAGGTCAACTTGTTGCGCCGCAGCTTTCTCCAATAAAGCCTCTACAGCATTGCGGCGGTCGGTGGCGATGCCCAGGTTCAGGACTTCTGCTCCGGCATCTTCTAATAGTGCTGAGAGGGTATAGGTGTTCGAGTCGCGGATTTTGCCCGGTCGTAAGGGCGCATCCACCGGGACGAGTTCGTCTCCGCTGGAAAGCAGCGCAACACGCGGTTTGTGATAGACGGGCACCTCTGCGATGCCCAACATCGCCAGCAGACCGAGATCCTGCGGGCGCAGCCTGTGACCGGCTTTGAGCACTGGTTGCCCGGTCTGCACATCCGTGCCCTGCGCGCGGACGTAATCACCTGCTCTCAGCGCCTTGTAAATTGCCACAGTTTTTGGGGCCGGTGTGCCGGGGGCACGTTCGTGGAAGTCGGTTTCTTCAACCGGGATGACCGCATCTGCGCCTTTTGGTAATGGGGCGCCAGTCATGATGCGTGCGGCCTGCCCGGGGGCGAGGGTTACGTTTGGGCTGGTGCCGGCCGGTATGTCGGCGACCACCTTCAGGGTCCGGGGCGAAGCGGGTCCAGCGTCTACCAGATCGGATGCGATAACGGCAAAGCCGTCCATGGCTGAATTGTCAAAAGAGGGGAGGTCGTTCTGGGCGACAACGTCGATCCCCAGCACGCGGCGGGCACATTCCGCCAGGGGCAGGGTCTCTGTCCCGATGGGTTTGAAGTGGGAGAGCATACGCGAGCGCGCTTCGTCGACGCTGAGTAAAGACATAAAACCGCCTGGGTCAAGGCGGCGAGATTATACCACCTCTCTCAACCCCTCCCGCCCTAATACCCCTTCGGGGCACAAGCAGGCATCCTCCCTTCTCTCTCCTGCCAGGAGAGAGAAAGGGAGGATTGGGGTGGGGAAGAGTGAGGTCTACCCCGGATTTGTGCGCTGCGCTTCCATCACATTTGGCAGGTTCTCGATGCGAGTCAAGATGCGGCTGAGTTGTTCGATATCACGTACTTCTATCACTAACTTGATATCAGCCAGATTTTGACTGGTTTTTACGTTTACATCTGCGATATTGACTCCTTCATTGTTGAGCAGGTTGGAGATATCGCCCATCAATCCCTGGCGATCATACGCGTGGATGCGCACGGGCACAGAATAGGTGTGTTCGTGCGAACCCCAGGAGACAGCCACCAGCCGCTCGCGTTCACGCATGCGCAGGATGTTGGGACAGTCTTGGCGGTGGACCGTAGCGCCACGTCCGCGCGTGATATAGCCCACGATCTCGTCGCCGGGAGTGGGGTTGCAGCACTTGGCTATGTTTGTGAGCAGACCTTTCAGGCCAACGACGTCCACTGCATCCGCGGAGGATGTTTCACCGGCAGGCACGCTGGCTGTCAGGATGTCGACGTTTTCTTCGTCTTCCGATAATTTTTTGACGATCTTGCTGACGGACAGGTCGCCAGTGCCCAGAGCCACATATAGATCATCCGGTGTGCGGAACTCCAATCCGCGCGCCAGCTTTTCAAAATTGGTCTTTTCGCCGATCCCCAGCCGTCCCAGCTCGCGTTCGAGGATATTGCGTCCGGAAGACAGGTTCTGTTCGTAATCCTGTTTCTTGAACCAGACTTTGATCTTGGCGCGCGCGCGTTGGGTCTTGACCAGGCCAAGGTTGGCGTTCAACCAGTCCCGACTGGGACCGCCGCGCTTCGCCGTCAGGATCTCGACCTGGTCGCCGGTTTTCAGCTCGTATTCCAGCGGGACGAGTTTGCCGTTAACCCGCGCACCCCGGCAGCGGTGACCGATGTCGGTGTGGATGTGGTAGGCGAAGTCGATCGGCGTCGAGCCGGCCGGCAGGTCGATGATGTCGCCGCGAGGGGTGAAGATGTAGACGCGATCCTGGAACACGTCGGATTTCATGCTCTCGACGAATTCTTGCGCATCGTCCACATCGCTGCGCCATTCCATCATTTTTCGCAGCCAGGTGATGCGCTGTTCGTAGGACTTGTCGCGCGGTGTCCCTTCCTTATACTTCCAGTGCGCGGCAATGCCATACTCAGCATTCTGGTGCATCTCTGAGGTGCGTATCTGCACTTCCAGCGGTTTGCCATCATCGTAAATGACCGCTGTGTGCAGGGATTGGTAGAAATTATCTTTTGGGGCGGCGATGTAATCATCGAATTCGCCCGGGATGGGCCGCCAGTGGGTATGGATCAGGCCCAGGGTGGCGTAGCAGGATGGGACGTCCGGAACGATCAGGCGCACGGCGCGCAGGTCGCGTACCAGATCGAATGACTTGCCCTTTTTCTTCATCTTGCGGAATATGGAATAGATGTGCTTCGGGCGTCCGCTAATTTCAACGAGGATGTTGTTCTGTGTCAACAAGAGTTTGAGTTCGTCTACAATTTGGCTGACTTGCGCTTCACGATCTGGGCGGCGTTCAGCCAGTTGGTCGGCGATTTCCTTATACTTGTCCGGGTCGACATACCGGAATGCCAGGTCTTCCAGTTCCCACTTTATCTGCCAGATGCCCAACCGGTTGGCAAGTGGGGCGTAGATTTCGAGCGTTTGCTTGCCAATGCGGCGGCGCTTCTCTTCCGGCATATAACCCAGGGTGCGCATATTGTGCAAGCGGTCGGCTAGCTTGATGAGCACAACGCGCACGTCATCGCCCATGGCCAGGAAGGTCTTGCGTAGCGTTTCAGAGACCACGTCGGCGCGGCGACCCAACGGCGATTGTGGTTTGAGCAGTTCCACTTCCTCGTTGGCCTGCTCTGCCTGGCCCTTGCTGTCCTGTCCATTGTGGCTGACACGCGGCAGGTTAGAGAGCTTGGTGACTCCGTCCACCAGGCTGGCGACCACCTCTCCAAAGTCACGACGGATGTCTTCCAGCGTAACGCTGGTATCTTCGACGGTGTCGTGTAACAACCCCGCAGCAACAACCTCCGGCGGCACGCGTAAATCCGCCAGAATATTCGCAACCGCCAGGCAGTGATTGATATACGGCTCGCCGGAATTTCGTTTTTGTTCGCGATGGGCATCATCCGCCACCCGATAGGCGCGTTGAACCAACTCCCGGTCAGCCAGGCTGTAAGTATCCGGGAGCCGCTCTAGCAAGCCTTCAAGCGGTATAGTCATGGACGAGGTTTTCATTCAATCTTATTGTATTCTATGATGCAAGCTTGTCAAAGGTGTGCAGAAAAAGCCTGTCCGCAGACAGGCTTTGCATGGTGTCTTTACCATATTTAGCGCATCAAGTCTTTGATATTTTCCCGGGCGTCAATTGCCCGGCCCAGTATAACGCCGAAAATTGCAAAGACAACGATGGCCGCAGCCGAACAGGGGATCGCCCAAGGTGAAAGCCACAGCGTCGGAACGACCAGTAAGACCGCTGTGCCCAGCGATAGCCCGTAGAAAAAGTTTTTCCACGCGTGAGGAATGTCTTTCCACATTTTGCCCAAGGAATAGGGTTTCTTGGTTCTTTTCTCGCGCTGGGCGCTGGTGCGTTGAAACTGGCGCTGCTTGACGAGCGGATCGCGGTCCGCAAGTTGACTCTGGCGTAGTCGTTTCAGCCGTTCTAGTTCCTGATCGTTGCCGGGCATTTGACTCTCTAGAGTGTCTTGAGTAAGGCCTGACGGCTATTACGCAGACGGCTGGCAATGAGTTCTGTCAGGCGTTGCATAACGATGAAACCCGCCGCCGGGTTGTCTTTCAGCAATTCCATGAAGCTATCTCCGGGAATCATCAAGACTTTGCAATCCACTTCGCAAACCGCCGAGGCTGTGTAATGATATGGAGGGACGATGCCAGACCAACCAAAGCTCTCATAGCGTTGGCTCATCGCTGAAACAGTGATGCTTTCAGGGCGTGAAGTAAGCTTCACTTTCAGAATAATACCGCCTTCCAATAAAAAGTGCAGTTTATCCGCTTCTTCGCCCTCGCGGAACACGGTTTCTCCTTGCAGAAAAGCCGCCTCTTCACCAAGCGCAGCGACTTTATCGAGCAATTCCTCTGGAAGATTTCTAAATAAAGGGAACTCGGATAGTGGTATGTTGGTTGCCATGTTCTCTCCTGATAACAATAGGGTAGAATAATTGTAGGTAGTATAGCACGGATGTCAAGATGCCGATTGTCAACAATGTAACGCGACTGCTGGACTCACGCAAAATTCCCTATACCGCTTTTGAGTTGCCTCCCGAGAAACTGGGGGCGCTCGAAACCGCTCGTCTACTGGACATCGATCCTGCCACCGTTTACAAAACCATCGTCGTGACCCGTGAAAAATCAACCGGTAAAAAACCCCTTCTGGTTGTCATCCCTGGGCCCAATCAAGTGGACCTGAAGGCCCTGGCTGCGTTCCTGGGTGAGAAAAAAGTATATCTACTCACTGAACGCGAAGCCGAGGCTTTGACCGGCCTGCAGGCAGGGGGGATTTCTCCTTTAGCGTTGCTCAACAAAGGCTTTCAGGTTGTGTTGGATGTCTCGGCGCGGCAGCAGGCTGAGATCCATGTCTCTGGCGGGCAGCGTGGTTTGAACATTTGCTTGCCTGTCGAAGCGTTGATTCGTTTGACAAATGCGCGCCTGGCTCTAATCAGCACGCCAACCTCTCCATAAAAAATCTATAAAACCGCTCAAATTCACCTTTGTTTCTCTAAAATTTTTCACTATAATCATTTTTTAAGGTGGTGTGGGTCGTGTGATCCACTCCGATTTATGGTATTAGGAGGTGGAACGGAAAAAGATGTAAAAAAATTATGCACTGTACGACGAATAACGATAAGATTCGATTCTCTAAGGAGGAGAAAATGCGAAAGTCACTTGCTTTACTTTCTGTTCTCGTGGTGAGCAGCCTACTACTTGCAGCCTGTGGAAGCGGTGCAACTGCTGAGCCTGCACCTGCCGAGCCTACTTCAGCTGAGCCTGCTCCCGTCGAACCCGAACCCACCGAGCCCACTGAAGAACCCGGTACTACCGAGGGGCCTGCTCCTGCCGCACAGGCAGGTGGTTATGGAACTATAGCTGCGCGTGTGCGCGAACGCGGTCAGTTGGTTTGTGGCGTGCACACCGAGTTGCTTGGTTTTGGCTACCTGGATGAAAATGGCCGCAACATCGGCTTTGACATTGACCTTTGCCGTGCGGTCGCAGCCGCCGTGCTAGGTGATCCCGAAGCGATTGAGGCCGTGCCGATCACTGCTGCTGATCGTGGCCCTGTCCTGCAGACAGGCGAGGTGGATTTGGTTGCTCGCAACATGACCTTGACATCCAAACGTGAGGCTGAATGGGGTACCTTCACTTGGATCATGTTCTACGATGGGCAAGGCTTCCTGGTAGGCGCTGATAGCGGCATCCAATCTGTGGAAGATATGGATGGAGCAACCGTTTGTGTGACTACTGGAACGACAACTGAGAGGAATCTTGCTACTACCTTTGCCGATGCCGGCGTAACCTATGAGGCGGTAACCTTTGAGGAAACCTCAGCAGTCTACGGCGCTTATGAAGAGGGCCGATGCGACGTTGCTACCAGTGACAAGTCGCAATTAGCTGCTGTCCGCGCCGGTTTTGCCAATCCCGACGATCACATCATCCTGGACATCACTGTCTCGAAGGAACCTCTGACCCCGGCAGTTCCGGCTGGAGATGAGCAATGGACCGATATCGTCAAGACGGTGATGTGGGCCTTGATCGCCGCCGAGGAGTATGGCGTCACTTCCGCGAACGTTGAAGAGATGAAGACAAGCGAGGATGCAGACATCCGTGCTTTGCTCGGCGCTGAAGGCGACTGGGGGTATTCACTCCTTGGCACGGATCCCGATGCATTGGCGAATGCCATTGTAGCCGTCGGTAACTACGGAGAGATCTTTGATCGTTACTTTGGCGAGGCAGGTATTGCTTTCACTCTGGATCGCGGCCTGAATGAGCTCTGGTCGAACGGTGGCTTGATCTACGCACCACCGGTCAGATAGTACAAGTTTTGCTTGTTTGTGTGCAGCCTGGTTTCGAGGCTGCACACAAACTTTCATCTTTGTATCATGCACGAGGAAATGGAACTAAATGACTACGACTGTACGCGCGAGTGAGAAGATACCTCTGTGGCGCGATGAGCGTTTCCTGAAACTGGCCGCTCAGATTATTTCTGCGGCTATTATCCTTGGTCTTCTTTATTGGGCCATCGTTAATTTTTTAGAGATTACCCGCCAGCGCGGGATGCCGCTGACCTATAATTTTTTGAAAGAGCCAGCAGGTTTCCCAATTTCAGAATCACATATTCCTTATGAGCCGACTATGTCATTTGGTCGAGCGTTCTTGGTCGGTGTGATTAATACTCTCCTGGTCTCTGTATTAGGTATCATATTCTCCACTATATTGGGCCTGATCGTTGGCCTGGCGCGTTTATCCACAAACTGGTTGGTCAGTCGCATAGCGTTAGCATTTATCGAATTCAATCGAAATATTCCCTTGCTGGTGTTGTTGTTTTTGCTGTACTTCGGAGTTTTTTCCAAAATGCCTGCGGTGAAAGAAAGCATTGCTTTGCCGGGCCCAATTTTCATGAACCAACGCGGCTTGTATCTGTCCTGGCCGCGTCTGACCGACACTGGAGGCATCTTTTTGGGATTCCTTCTGGCCGGCGTGGTATTGGCAAGCATTGCCTGGAATGTGTTGCGCCGCATCCGTGAGAGGGCAGGGCGCGAGACATATTTTGGTTGGGTGAGTCTGGCGATCTTTATTTTCATGCCAGTTATTGGCTGGTTTATTTCAGGAGGCTCGCCTCTCCGGTTGGATGTCCCCGTTCTACAGGGATTCAACTTCCAAGGCGGTCTACGCCTGACGCCTGAGTTCAGTACTATGTTAATAGGTCTTACTATTTACACGGCTGCTTTCATCGCTGAGGTTATTCGCGGCGGCATTCTAGCCGTCCGTAAAGGACAGGTGGAGGCAGCCAGAGCTTTGGGATTGCGCAGTAACCAGGTCCTGGGCTTGATCGTCATTCCACAAGCATTACGGGTTGTGATCCCGCCATTGATCAGCCAATACCTGAACCTTGCAAAGAACTCCAGCCTTGCTCTAACCATCGGTTTTCAGGAACTCTTTGCAGTGGGAAAGATCACCATCAATCAGGCCGGTCGCGCGGTGCCCGTTTTCGTTATGGTTATGGCAACGTACCTGGCCATGAGTCTGTTGACTTCGGTCATTTTGAATATTTATAATCGCCGAGTCCAATTCATTGAGAGATAACGATGTCCGTCACAGTTGAAACCATCCATCCTCCTGCTGCTCCTGGACCCCTCGAATGGGTGCGCAAGAACTTGTTCAGCGACTGGTTCAATGCACTGTTGACCATTCTCTCTGTTGGCTTACTGTACTTTACCATAGTCGCAGTTGTTCGTTGGGGATTATTTACCGCCGATTGGCGCCCGATCACTGTATCCCCGATGCTTTTCCTGGTAGGACAATATCCACGCGATCAACTCTGGCGTCCAGGGATCAGCCTGCTGGCATCCACTTTTCTGATCGGGATGAGTTGGGGCGTGTGGGAAAGGTACGTCAAAGCATTTGCCATTTTCCTTGGTGTTTCGCTTGGCGTTCTGGCAGTATTTCCCCTGGACACGCCCACTATCACGCCAGCCATTCGCGCTACTTTTCTGGTAAATCCGTTGTTGATCTACCTGGGCTATCGGCTCGGACGCTCGAAAGCCGTAAGTGGCAAGGCGGTTGCATTGCTTTGGCTGGTTGTATCCTTATTGATCACGCTGGTCATCTTGCCTGGTTTTAGGAATGTACCTGGGTTGCCCAGAGTACCGACCACTGTCTGGGGTGGGTTGCTGATGACACTCCTTTTGGCTGTTGGCGGCATCGTCCTCTCGTTTCCTATTGGCATTTTGCTCGCGTTGGGGCGGCGTTCGTCTCTGCCGGTTGTCAAACTGTTCTCGATTATCTTCATCGAGACCGTTCGTGGTGTTCCCCTGGTCACGATCCTTTTTATGTTCTCAATCATCCTGGCGCTCTTCCTGCCGGCCGAGTCCAGGATCGACCGCGTTTTACGCGCCCTCATGGGTATGGTCTTCTTCAGCGCGGCGTATACGGCCGAGAATGTGCGTGGTGGCCTTCAGGCCATTCCTGAGGGACAGATCGAGGCTGCCAAGGCGGTAGGACTGAATAATTTTCAGATCACCATGTTCATTGTTTTACCGCAAGCCTTGCGATTGGTGATCCCGGCTACTGTTGGGCAATTTATCGCCCTTTTCAAGGATACAACATTGGTGGTTATCGTAGGCATCAACGATTTGCTTGGGATTGGCAATGCTGTCTTGAATCTCAATCCCGAGTTTGTCCGCCTGCAGATGGAAGTCTATCTCTTCATCGCCATCATCTTTTGGGTTTTCTGTTACTTTATGTCCTACGCAAGCCTGCAATTAGAGAAGGCATTGGGCGTAGGGGAGCGTTAATTTTTATCAACGCTTACTGCATGGAAGGAAAAAACCATGAGCTTGAACGATAAGCCGCAACGAACCCCGATTATCTCTTGTGTAGATGTCCATAAATGGTTTGGGCATTTCCATGCTCTCAAAGGTGTCAGCATGGAAGTGTACAAAGGGGAAGTGATCGTTATTTTTGGTCCGTCTGGTTCAGGCAAGTCCACATTCATTCGTACTCTTAACCGTCTGGAGGAACATCAGCGCGGTACGATCATTATTGATGGGATCGAACTCAGCCACGATGTGCGCAATGTCGAGCGCGTTCGCATGGAAACGGGGATGGTGTTCCAGCAATTCAACCTGTTCCCGCATTTGACTGTGATTCAGAATATCACCTTAGCCCCTATTTGGGTACGCAAATGGCCGAAAGACAAGGCTGAAAAGGTTGGCGTGGAATTGCTTGAACGCGTTGGCATCCCTGAGCAGGCCGACAAATTCCCTGGTCAACTCTCAGGTGGGCAGCAACAGCGTGTAGCCATTGCGCGTGCGCTTGCCATGCAACCCAAGATTATGCTCTTTGACGAACCAACTTCAGCGCTTGACCCGGAAATGATCAAGGAAGTCTTAGATGCCATGATCGACCTGGCAAAATCCGGCATGACCATGCTGGTGGTCACGCATGAAATGGGCTTTGCGCGCGCCGTTGCCGACCGTATGTTCTTCTTCGATGTGGGTACTATTGTGGAGAGCGGTACGCCTCAAGAAATATTTGCAAGTCCGAAAGAAGAGCGCACCAAACTATTCCTGTCCCAGATTCTTCAACATTAGCGTTTCGATAGTCTCCTCCTTCGGTGTGGTTTGTTTTTGAACCGCAAAGAGCGCGCATCGTCCCGATGTCCT
>CAZLOC010000020.1:0-22077 GCA_964560935.1 uncultured Anaerolineaceae bacterium
ATGACGGGCCAGGCGGGTCGGCAAGACACAATCAAAGATGTCAACCCCGCGCAGGACGCCGTTGATCAGGTCTTCCGGGGTGCCGACGCCCATCAGGTAGCGCGGTTTGTTCTCCGGCAGCAGCGGCGTGACCACGTCCAGCATGGCGTGCATCTCATCCTTGGTCTCGCCCACGGACAGGCCGCCGATGGCGATGCCGGGCGTATCCAGTGAGGCGATGAATTCCGCGGAAGCAGCCCGCAGGTCCGGATCGATGCCGCCCTGCACAATCCCGAAGAGCGCCTGGTCGGCACGGCGCTTGGCTTTCAGGCTGCGCTCGGCCCAGCGATGTGTCCGTTCCATAGCATCTTTGATGTAGGCATGGTCGTTTGGATCGGCGCATTCGTCGAAGGCCATAATGATATCCGCGCCCAGGTTCTCCTGAATGCGGATGGACTTCTCAGGCGTGAAGCGATGTTCCGAGCCATCAATGTGACTTTTGAAGGTCACGCCATCCTCGTCCACTTTACGGGTTTGGGAGAGTGAGAAAACCTGGAAGCCGCCCGAATCGGTCAACATGGGATGGGGCCAGCGCATGAAGCGATGCAGCCCACCCAATTCGGCCACCAGGTCATCGCCGGGACGCAGGTAGAGGTGATAGGTGTTGGAGAGCACCAGCGAGGCGCCCAGGTCGGCCACCTGCGCCGGGGTGAGCGCCTTGACCGCCGCCTGCGTGCCGACCGGCGCGAAGACCGGCGTTTGCAATGTGCCGTGTGGCGTGCTGAAAGTGCCAGTGCGGGCACGGTTATTCTTGGCCGTTATAGTGAAATCGAACATCGGGTTGATTATAAGGGAGAAAAACCAAAACCGCAGGCTCGTAACACCTGCGGTTTTGCCTGTTATGCCTTCAAATCTTCCGGGCGGATGGGGATATGCCGCACGCGCTTGCCCGTAGCCGCATAAACAGCATTCGCAACCGCCGGGGCAATCGGCGGGACACCCATCTCGCCGATGCCGGTCGGGCGTTCATCGCTTTCGATGATGTAGACTTCGACAACCGGCATTTCGTCTATTTGCAAGAGCGGGTAATCATGGAAATTACTCTGCTGAACGCGGCCATCCACGAGCGTGGCTTCGGCTTTAAGCGCGGCGGTCAGGCCAAAGACAATGCCGCCTTCCATCTGTGCAGCGATATTGTCCGGGTTGACCACCTTCCCGCAATCCACGGCGCAGACCACACGCTGGACGCGCACCTTTCCGTCTTCATCCACAGAGACTTCTGCCACTTGCGCCACATACGTCACGTCAAAAGTGGCATGATAGCCAAGTCCGCGCCCCCAACCTGCCGGCAAGGGATCCCCCCAACCCGCTTTCTCAGCCGCCAGCTTGATCACTTCCACGGCGCGACCTTTGTACAATTCCAGGCGCAGATCGAGCGGGTCGCGCTGTAATGCCGCTGCCATTTCGTCGATGAAACATTGGGTGGCGTAGGCCTGGTTGAATTCTCCGACCGAACGCCAGGCGCCAGTGGGGACGCCAGAGCCGCCTCTTGCCGTGACACGCGGCAGTCTGACAGGAGATAGGGGAGCAGTGGCATACTGAATGCTCATTTCGTGATAATAATCGTGTTGAAGATCGTCATCACGCGTCCAAAACACCTGTACGGGAGCCTGGATGGCTTGTGAAACCCGGGCCGCTTCCACCGCATAATCGCTTTGCAGGCGACGGCCAAATCCACCCCCGATCAGCGGGATATGGACCGTGACATTTTTCTGCGAGATCCTCGTCGCCGCGCTAACGTTGCGTTGCACTTCTTGCGGACTCTGCGTAGGCGCCCAGACTTCACACACGTCATCACGCACATAAGCCGTGCAATTCATCGGTTCCATGGTGGCGTGCGCTTCATAGGGTATCTCGTACACCGCATCAATCTCATTTTTTCCAACCGATCCAGGTTTGGGCAAGCCATCTAAAGCCGCAGTGCGTAATCCTTCACTGCTCAGATCAGCCTTCTTCCCTTCATCCCAGGTAACGTTCAACGCACTCCGTCCCCGGATGGCGGCCCACGTATTCTCTGCGACAACGGCAATGCTTTCGTCCAATTCTACAATTTGGCGGACACCGGGCACGGCCAGCGTCGCAGCCTCATCATAGCCGCTATAGCCGCCGCCAAAGACAGGGCAACGAGCGATCACAGCAAAGGACATATCCGGCAGGCGCACATCCGACCCATAGATGGCCTTGCCGGTGATGATATCCGGCGTGTCCCAATGACCGACGTCCGTTCCGACAAGGTGCAAATGCGATTGCTCCTTGACCTCCACTCCTTTAGGCACATCCAGGCTGGCTGCGGACTCGACCAACTCAGCATAAGCTAATTTTTGTCCACCATCGGGATGGATGACGTGCCCCGCTTCGGTCTGACAACTGCCTGCTTCCACGCCCCAGGCCTGAGCCGCAGCATTGACCAGCATCTGCCGCGCCACAGCGCCCGCCGACCGCATATTGCCGTAGTATGAGGAAATGCTCTGGCTGCCGCCAGTGACCTGGTCACCGTATTTCGAGTCGGCGGGAGCCTGCTCGATGCGGACATTCCCCCAGTCGATATCCAGTTCATCGGCAACCAGCATCGCCAGGGCAGTGCGAATGCCCTGGCCCATCTCGGAGCGAAAGGCGATCACGGTCAGGATACCGTTGTTATCCAGCTTGAGATAGATGTTGGGTTCCCAGTCAAAAGGCGGACGAGGCGCGGGCGTAGAATCCGTTGGGGTAACGAGGGCAATCTCAGGTGTGGCCGGAGCGCAGGCGTCCAGGTAGATAGCCAACACAAGGCTTGCACCCGTCGTACTGGCCAGTTTGAGAAAGTCCCGCCGGGAGAGTTGAAGCAGCTTACGATTTGTGTTCATCTCAGGCCTCCTGCGCCGCGCGGTGGATGGCTTTGCGAATCCGCTGGTAGGTTCCGCAGCGACACAAGACATTCGCCATGGCGGCGTCGATTTCGGCATCGCTGGGATCCGGATTCTTCTCCAGCAATGCGGCAGCGTTCATGAGTTGGCCGGGTTGACAATATCCGCACTGCGTGACGCGCTCCGCCTGCCAGGCCTTTTGCAACGGATGATCCCCGTTTTCAGACAGGCCTTCGATGGTCGTGATGACTTTCCCGGACACAGCGGAGAGCGGGGTAACGCACGAACGGGTTGGCTCGCCGTCAACCAATACGGTGCAGGACCCACACAAGCCTGCACCACAACTGTATTTTGTGCCTGTCAGGCCCAGCAGGTCTCGCAAAGCCCACAGCAGAGGCATCTGGTCGTCAGCCTCAAGGCTGTAAGGCTGGCCGTTGATTTGTAGTTCAATGGGCGGCATTTTGGTTCCTTCCGAAAAAGAGATGTCCGCTTACCGGTGTTTGTGCTGCGCCGCGCGGCGCGGTTGTTTTTTGCAGTGACCGTAAAGTCAAACATCGGGCTGAATATATTTGGATTTAATCAATTCGAACGGGATTTGTTCGCCAGATAAGTGATTGTGGTGGAAATGATTAGCTCTACGTGTTCGGGAGTCTGACCGGTCTTTTCCGAGATTTTGCGAACAAGTTCTTCTCTGCGATCTTTGTCGCCTGTCATTGCCAGCAAAGCCTGCAACCATACTTCAGGGTCAATTTCAGTGTCATCATCCCAGGGTTCTTCATCATTTTGCATGGCGTTCTCCTTCGATGTGCTTCGTGGAAATGTTTTCCTCTGCTTTTCACCTATTGTTTCGCAAAGCGGACGGTGTTTTCTGTCACCACCACAAACTGGTCAGGCAGACGTTCAGAATGGTTCACAAGAAGTTGTCCCATTACAGAAATTTTCACGCTTCCACGTTCATCGTTCAAGCGCAGTAAAACCACGCCATGGTGAGGACGTTTTTCGCGGTAAACCTTTTCCCCAAAATCCTTATCACTCGTCACCAGAATCCAATTTTCGGAATAAGCCTTTTGTATCACACTATCGTCATCCACCCCCCGTGCAGAGTCAAACACCGAGAAAACCTCATAACCCTGTTCGCACAACCACACTGCTAATACGGGACCTGCGCATTCATCCACCAGAAACCGCATTTAGATGGTCTCCACCGAAAGCGGCATGAAGGCGGTGTTTTCAAGTGCTTTACTGGCAAATAAAATACACGCCTGTACATCTTCTGTGGTCAGTCCCTTATACTCATCCAAAATTTCCTGTGTATTCGCCCCGTGCGCCAGCAAATTCAGGATAAATTCGACTGTTAAGCGCGTCCCTTTGATAACGGGCTTGCCAGTCATCACTTTGGGGTTCATGCTGATACGGTTAAGTAGTTTTGTCTCGTTCATGGTAGGTACTCCTGCATTTATTATACAACACCCTTGCCCAGGCTCTTATCCCCGTTTATACTCTTTCCATCAATTCTATGCCCAAATCAAAAAAGCCCTTATTTAAGATTTCTCGTTTTGACATTCTCATCGCCCTCCTCATCGGCCTGTTGAGCCTGGCGCTCTACGTCCGCACGCTGGCGCCATCCTTGCTGTACGGGGACAGCGCCGAGTTCCAGACGCTCTCTTACACGCTCGGCATGACGCACGCCAGCGGCTACCCCACGCAGATTATCTTCGGCAAGTTGTTCACCTTCCTACCGTTCGGGGATATCGCCTATCGCGTCAACCTGATGTCGGCTTTCTTCGGCGCGCTGGCTGCCGCGAACGTCTACCTGATCGTGCGGCTGATGGGCGGCTGGCAGACGGCGGGACTGCTGGCCTCGTCCGCGCTGGCGACCAGCGTCTTCTTCTGGCGGCGGACCATCATCGCCGAATCGTACGGGCCGGCGGCCGGGATGCTGTCCGTCGTGTGGCTGTCCGTCCTGCTCTGGCGGCGCACGGACAGGTGGGGCTGGCTCTTCCTGGCCGGGCTGGCGGGCGGACTGAGCCTGGGCATCCACAGCACGGTCATCATGACGGGCGCATCGGTCCTGGTCTACATGTTGCTGACCGCGCGCAAACGGTCCGCGTGGATTAGCGCCGCCGCGGGCGTAGTCCTTGGGCTGGCATTGACTTTTGCTTTCTTTCTGTACCTCGACTATAACGATCCGCCTTCCAGCGTCTACAACACCACCTATCGCACCAACCTGAGCGAATTCGGTTTGACGCCCGAAGAATTTGATTCACCCATAGACCGCTTGCTGGAGATCTTCCCGGCGCAGAGCTTCTGGACGTTTTATTTCAGCGCCACGCCCGAAGAGATAAACCGGCGTATTTTGGAATACTGTAACTCGTTCCCAGGCTGGCAGTCCCTCGGTATCATGCTGGGAGCGCTGGCGCTCTTTGCCATCTTTAAAGACGGGCAATGGCGCTGGCGCGAAGGGCTGTATCCGCTGATAGCGTTCGCCTTGATCTGGGTCTTTGCGGTCTCGGTGGAATTTTCGGTCTACCAGGAATTCTACGTGCCTGTGGCGGTCATCGTGCATGTCTGGCTGGGGATGGGAGTCAGCGCCCTGCTCGATGGCGCGGAATGGCCGCTTCAACGGTGGCAGGTTATCGGTCTGGGACGAAGCGGGGTGCTCGTCAGCACCCTGGGATTGGCGCTGGTCGCCCTGTCTGCATGGAACGTGCGCAGCGACCTACGTCTGGCCGTCACGGAAGGCACGACTACCTTCATCCAGGAAGAAAAAATCTACCCGCGCGACCCTGACCGCGCCACGAAGGAAGGACAGCGCATTTTGGGCCAGGTGGAAGATAACGCCATCCTGTTCGCCAACTGGGACCGGCTGTATTCCTACGTTTACACTGCGCACATCCTGGAAGGCCGCACGGGGATTGCGCTGCACCAGGTGCTCGCGCCGCCGGGGCCCGGATCGACCATGAAGGCTTATATCGACGCCAATATCGAAGCGCGCCCAATCTACTTCACCCTGGAGGTGCCAGGGCTGGAAACCTACTACAATATCGAGCAGATCGAACCCCAACTTTTCCGCATCACTAAAAAGGGACCATGACCCATATCAAACGCTGGCTGATCCCCCCTGTCCTTACCCCCGAAGCCGATAGCGCGCTGCAGGCCTTCCCGCCCGTGCTGCGGCAAATCCTGTTCAACCGTGGATACGCAACCGACGCCGAGGCGCGCGCTTTCCTGAAAGCCGAACCGGCTTTCGACACCGACCCCTTTCAAATGACCGATATGGAGGCCGCGGTCGAGCGCATCCGCTATGCGTTGGAGCAGGACGAACCGATTGCCATCTATGGCGATTACGACGTAGACGGCGTCACGTCCACTGCGCTGTTGGTGGATGTGCTGAATGCCTTCGGTGGTAAAGCCCACGGCTACATTCCCAATCGATTCGACGAGGGCTACGGCCTCAACAACGAGGCCTTGTCCCAATTGAAGGACGACGGCGTCAAACTGGTCATCACGGTGGATTGTGGCATCCGCTCTCCGGACGAAACGCTTCATGCCCGGACGATTGGCCTGGATCTGATTATCACCGACCACCACCATCCCTCGGAGGGTCCCCTGCCCCCCGCCCTGGCGGTTATCAATCCCAAACAACCGGGAGACGTCTACCCGGATAAAGACCTGGCTGGTGTAGGAATTGCCTACAAGCTGGCGGAAGCATTGATGAACAGTCAGCAATCAGCCTCCAGCTTTCAGCTAACCAGCCTGCTTGACCTGGTTGCGTTGGGGACAGTGGCAGATTTAGCGCCGTTAGTTGGCGAGAACCGCTTCCTCGTTCGCGGGGGATTGCGCCAGATGCGCGAAACGACCCGGCAAGGGCTTTTCTCCTTAGCAGCTGTCTCTGAATTGAACCTTGCAAAACTCAACGCAACCGACATCGGTTTCCGGCTCGGTCCGCGCCTGAATGCAGCCGGTCGGCTGGACGAAGCGCTCGCGGCCTACGAATTGCTGACCACCAAAGACGTCTTCCGCGCCGGGCAACTGGCCCAGCAACTGGACGTGCAAAACCGTGAACGCCAGCGCATCACACGCGAGATGCAAGTCCAGGCCGAAGCACTGGCCCTGGCCGATGAAACCGACGCCTTCCTGCTCTTCGCCGCGCATAAAGACTTCAATGCAGGTGTAGTTGGGCTGGCTGCTTCGCGCCTGACGGAAATCTATTACCGCCCCGCCATTGTCGCTCACATCGACACGGATACCACGCGCGGCTCGTGTCGTTCCATCCCCGAATTCCATATCACCGATGCGCTCGACCAGTGTGCGGATTTACTGGTGCGGCATGGCGGTCACGCTGCCGCAGCCGGCTTCACCGTCGAAAACAACAAGCGGGATGAACTGGTTTCGCGTTTGAAAGCCATCGCAAGAGAGCAACTCAGCCAGCAGGATTTACGTCCCACGCTGACAGCAGATGCCGAAGTCCCGCTCACCGAAGTGCGGCCTGAATTGCTCAACAATCTCAAATACCTGGAACCGACCGGCTATGGCAACCCCGATGCGGTCTTTGTCTCACGGAATGTAAAGGTGAAGTCTGCGCGTACCGTGGGCGCGGATGGCAAGCACCTCAAAATGTCGCTGGAAGATGAGGGCGGTATGACCCACGACGCGATTGGATTCCGCCTCGGTCACCTCCAGCCGGAATTGCCTGAGCGCGTCGACCTGATGTTTACCTATGAGATCAACGAATTCAACGGGCGGATCAATTATCAGTTGAATTTGAAAGACGTGAAGGCAGCAGGGACTCCTGATTAGTTTGAATTTTCCACGATCGACACAAAAACGGGTGGCACATACTATCTGTTTTTTTTAACTTGACTTTGACTCAAAATTCCCTATAATATTAGTTGTAATGACATCTATATGTCTTTATAACTTCTATGAACATCGATAAAGAAATATTCAAGATCGACCCACAGAGTAAGCTGCCGCTCTACGACCAGATCGAGCGCAACCTGCGTGATCTGATCATCAATGGCAAATTAATTCCTGGGGAAATGATGCCCTCCGAGTGGGAATTGGTGGAATTTTACGGCGTCAGTCGCCTCACAGTACGAAGAGCCTTGGATGAGTTGGTACGCCAAAACTGGCTGGAACGCAAACATGGCGTGGGTACATTTGTGCGCCAGCCTACCACGGCTTCTATTGCAGCCAGTAAATTGAGTTTCACTGAACAGATGCGGTCCATCGGGCGCAAACCAAGCAGCCAGCTCATCAGCAAACGGACAATTCCTGCAACAGCAAAAATTGCTCGGTTCCTACGAATACAAGCGGGGGAGTCTATCGTCGAAATCACCCGCGTGCGCCTGGCAGATGATGAACCGATCCTGCTCGAAACGTGCTGTCTTTCTTCAGAACGCTTCCCCTCACTGGCAAACTATTCGTGGTCTGAGAACGAATCGCTGTATAAAATCCTGAGTGAAGAGCACAGTGTCATTGTTACCGGGCTTGACCATACCCTCAAACCCGTCTTGTTGACTGAAACCGAAGCGCACTATTTGCAAGCCAAATCAGGCACGCCTGCCATTCTGAGTGAGATTGTAGCTTTCACAAAAAACGGCACGCCCGTGGAATACGTTTGGTCCGTATCGAATGGCGATAAGAGTGAATTCTATTTTCACTTTCAAAGAATAGAATCGGAGACCTGAACTTGGAGGAGGTGACATCTAAAAACCAAACAACCGGCAAGTTCGAATTACCCATAATCTAACAAAAGGAGAGAAAAGATGAAAATAATCCGCTTGATTGCCATGTTGACCTTCGCCATCATTGTAATGGCAAGTGTGGTCGGTTGTGCGCCCAAACAGACCGCCGGTCCCGTAACCATCCGCGTGCTTTCGATGGAACAAGCCGGGCCAACCGTTGACGAAATGAACGCCATCGTTGGTGAGTTCAACGCGGCCAATCCCGACATCATGGTCGAGATCGAATACGTTTCCTATGATGCCCTGCATGACAAAATAACCACCGCCATGGCATCAACCCCGCCCGCTTATGATGTCTTCTTGGCAGATGACATCTGGTACGCAGAATTCAGCAAAGCCGGATATGTGATGGACGCAACCGACCGGATCACACAGGATATGCGTGACAAAATCTTTGCCTCTGCATGGGATATCACTACCGTGGACGGCAAGGTCTATGGCATGCCCTGGCTGCTGGATGAGAAGTATTTCTTCTATAACGAAAAATTGCTGACTGAGGCTGGTTTCAGCGCCCCACCCAAGACCTGGGAAGAACTGGTAGAGCAATCCATAGCGATCAAAGAGAAGGGTATTGTCGAATATCCGATCGTCTGGTCCTGGGGCCAGTACGAAGCCGCCATCTGCGATTGGGTTATCCTGCTCTACGGCAACGGTGGCAGCCTGATGGACGCGAACGGTGCGCCAGCCTTCAATAATGAAGCCGGTGTCAAAACTTTGAATTGGATGATTCAGAGCATCGACGACGGAATCACCAATCCTGCTTCCATCTCTTATGTGGAGGAGGATGTCCGCAACGTCTTCTCGCAGGGTAAAGCTGTCTTTGCTGTCAACTGGAACTATATGTATGACCTGGTCAACTTCAATGCTGATGAGTCGCAAGTCACCGGGCAAATCAAGATGGCGCTGATGCCCGCCTTCGCAGGTTCGGGTGTGGAAAGCTCTAGCATCAATGGCTCAATGGGTTTCTCTGTTGCCGCCACTTCACCCAACCAAGATGCCGCCTGGAAATATGTGGAGTTCCTGACATCCGAAGATATCCAAAATCGATACTCGGGACACCTGCTACCCATATGGCAAACCAGCTTCCAGGGCGAAAACCTGACGAAACTGGAAGGCTACACACCCGCCAATGCGACGACCGTGCCGATGTTCAATGCGCAATTCCCCTTCGCGCACGTCCGCCCAAAGGTGCCCTATTATCCTGAGGCTTCCAAGTCCCTACAATTGGCTCTACAAGAGGCTCTCACCAAGCAAAAGACACCCGAGCAGGCCTTGAACGACGCTGCTGCCAAGTGGGTTGATCTGGCCAAGTAAATCAAGTCAGACCTGAATTGAAGGGGACGCAACGCGTCCCCTTCAATTGTGGAGATTGCATGAGACGAAAGTTCAGCCTTGCGCAACAAGATGCACTCATCGGCTTTGGTCTTATCCTGCCAAGCCTGTTGATTATCTTGGGCGTTTCTCTCCAACCCATTCTTTCCACGTTGTACCTTAGTGTTTTCGAGAGCAGCCGCGGTATCAACATGGAGCGGATTTTCGTCGGATTTGGAAATTACACTGCGCTGCTGAGTGACTCTGTTTTCTGGGTCACCATCGGGCGGACGCTATATTTCACTCTCGTGTCGGTGGGTCTGGAACTCGTGCTGGGTCTTGCCATTGCACAATTGATCCACTCCCACCCACCGGGCTGGCAATTCCTGCGCACCAGCCTCATCATTCCCTGGGCTGTACCGACCATCGTCAACGGCACGATGTGGCGCTGGATCTATAACGCCGACTATGGCGCTTTGAATGGATTATTACTGCAACTCGGACTCATTGACAAATACATCCCCTGGCTTACCAAACCAGACGTGGCGATGAACCTGGTCATCCTGGCAGACATCTGGCACAGCGTCCCATTCATCGCACTCATCCTGCAAGCCGCTCTTGCCACGCTTCCCACCGACCTGGAAGAGGCCGCCGCTGTGGATGGCGCCAATGCCCTGCAACGTTTCCTGCTCATCCGTCTGCCCTTATTACGTCCTGCAATTCTTGTCGCTCTTGTGATCCGTACGGTGGAAGCCTTCCGTGTCTTCGATATCATCTATGTCATCACGAATGGCGGCCCGGCTTTTGGTACGGTAACCATTTCCTACCTGACCTATTTGGAGACATTCAGTTTTGGCAACGTCGGACGTGGCTCAGCGCTTTCCTTCCTCATCTCAATTTTTACGCTTATCATGGCGTTCATTTATATTCGAGTTCTTTACAGACCAGAGGAAAGCCAATGAAAAAGGCATTCAATACCATCTTCAAGGTTTTGCTGGTCATCCCGGTCATATTATTCATCTATTTACCGGTTGCCTGGTTAATTATTTCCAGCATTTCTACTCGCTCCGAATTACTTTCCACGCCCATCCACTGGATCCCGCAACAGCCCACCTTCCAAAACTACATCAATATCCTTACGCCCGGCCAGGACACATCGGAAGTTGCGAAGACCTTTCGCATTACGCTCTGGAATTCGCTCCTGGTTGCCTCGTCTGTGACGGTTATCGCGCTGACGCTTGGATCGCTGGCTTCTTACGCTCTGATCCGCCTGCGTTTCCCATTTCGCCAGTCTATGTTGGTCGGTATTTTAGGCACACGCATGATACCGGAAATTTCACTCGTCATCCCGTTGTATCTCTTTGCCACCCGCTTTGGCCTGTTCAATTCACCCATCATCCTGATCATTACCTATTTAAGTTTTGCGTTGCCCTTCGCCATCTGGCTGATGGCTGCCTTTTTCAACACGATTCCCGTCGAACTGGAAGATGCCGCGCGCATCGACGGCTGCAACCGCATTGAAACCCTCTTCCGCATCATCATGCCTATTTCCGCGCCCGGCCTGGTTTCCACAGGCCTGTTCGTCTTCCTCACCGCCTGGGACGAATTCTTCTTTGCGCTCATCCTGACCAGCACGGTCTCGGCTAAAACTGTGCCCGTCGCCATTGCGGAATTCACCGGTCGCTATGTCGTAGACGTAGGCGGGATGATGACCGGCGGAGTGCTGGCTGCGATTCCCCCGGTCCTGCTTTCGCTTATCTTCCAGCGCTATATCGTCAGCGGGTTGACCGCGGGGGCAGTGAAAGGCTGATGAGCAAGGTTGTCGTTGGGGTTGACCTGGGCGGGACCGTCCTGCGCGCCGGGGCATTCGATGCGCAGGGCAATATGTTGGCTGTCCGTGAGACGCCCATCGAAGCAGCACATGGACCCGAGTCCGGGCTGAGGAAAATGCAGGGGTTGATCGAACAGGTTTGGACCGATTCAGGTGCGGGTTCACTGGTTGGGATTGGTATTGGGGCGACTGGTCCAGTCGATCCGATCCGTGGCAGCATCAACAATCCTTTTACGTTGCCAACCTGGGAAAATGTCCAGGTTTTTGAGTGGATAGAGAAGGCCTTCAGTGTACCCATCACGTTGGAGAACGATGCAGATGTGGCCGCGCTGGGTGAGTACTGGAAGGGCGCAGGGCAAGCAACCCAGCGACTGTACGCCGTGACCGTGGGTACAGGTGTCGGAACAGCACTGATTCTGGATGGAGAAATCTACCGCGGGCTGGACGGCTCACACCCGGAAGGTGGTCATATGGTCCTCGACCCTAGCGGGCCATTGTGTTATTGCAAGATGCACGGCTGCTGGGAAAGTCTCTGCGCCGGACCAGCGATCGAGCAACAGGCGCGCAAGGCTGATTTGACGGGCTCCCGCCTGTTGGAAATGGCCGCCGGTGAGCGCGACAAGATCGAGGCGCGCATGGTTTTCGAGGCGGCACGGATGGGAGATGCGGCTGCGTTGTCCATCGTGGATACGTTTACGTGCTACTTCATCCAGGGCATCCTGAACGTATGCATCCTCTTCGTGCCCGAAGTGATCGTGCTGGGCGGTGGTGTGATGCGCAGCGCAGACCTGTTCCTGCCCCGCCTGGAACGCGCCTTGCAAGCCTACACCGAGATGGTGCCCGCCCATCGTGTACATATCCTCCCGGCGAAACTCGGTTACTACGCCGGGCTGTATGGCGCGGCTTATACGATTTGGTCGAAAGCATTATGAACCCCTTATATGAAAACCCCTATGTGCAAGACATCCTGAGCCAGCCGGATTCTCTGCAAAACACGCTGGCAAAATTCGATGAGTCATCACTCAAATCGCTAAAAGACGCTGTCCAACGCGGCGAGTTCGACCGCATCCTGTTGACAGGGATGGGCGCTTCGCTCTACGCCGCCTATCCGGCCTGGCTGACCCTTGCCCAGGCCGGGCTACCTGCCATGTGGGTGGACACCGCCGAATTGATCCACCATGCACCTAAGCTCATCACTTCACGAACGTTGTACTGGCTTTTTTCACAATCCGGCAGGAGCGCCGAAATCGTCTCAGCGCTGGACTTCAACCTGCTACCGCGTCCCGGGGCTATGCTCGCCACCGTGAACGACCTCGAGAGCCCCCTGGCAATCGCTACAGCGAAGTTCAACCGCCTCTCCGCATGTGTACCGGTCAACGCCGAGGTCGAGAAGACGGTCTCTACCCGTACCTACGTCAACTCCCTGGCAGTAGGACAACTGGCCGCATTAGCGCTGACAGGAGAAGAAGTTACACCCACGCGTACAGCCATGCAAGAGACCGCAGAAGCCATGCAAGCTTATCTGGAGGATTGGGAAGCGCAATTGCAAAGTATTGGCAAATTAGTAGGTTTCCCAAAACGCCTCGTCCTGCTCGGCCGGGGGAGTTCTTTGGCAGCCACCTATACAGGGTCATTGATATTAGGAGAAGCGGCAAAATACTCAGCTGTACCCTTCCAGGCTGGCGAGTTCCGCCACGGGCCGCTCGAGCTGGCTGGCCCCGACCTGAGCGCCCTGATTTTCGCAGGTCCACCGGAAACTCGTAAATTAAACGCCCGCTTGCTGAAAGATTTACGGAGATACCAAACCGCTGCTTTCTGGGTCGGCGCAGATGCACAGAAATGGCAGATCGAAATACCGGATGTCCCGGCCCTTGGGTTACCGCTGGCTGAGATTTTACCCGTCCAGTTGCTCAGCATCCACCTGGCACAGCAAATCGGTGTGGAGCCGGGACATTTCTTCCGCTCAGGGAAGGTAACGTTGGTTGAATAGATTTCAAATTCTTATTTCCCCTCACCCTTCCCCTTATCATCCCCGCAGGGGGCTCCCCAAGTGGAGAGGGGACTCAAGGCCCCCACCTGGGTTGGTAATCGCAATAATCGTTGTTCGTCAGGCGGCGCAGGTCGGTGCCGTCGGTACGGATGATGTATATCTCGCAGCCGTGGTCATCGCCGTATTTGTCGAAGTATGCGGTGAATGCCACCCACTTGCTATCCGGGGAAAAACTCGGTCCCTGGCTGTTGCCACCGGTCGGTGTGAGTTGGTGCGCATTGGATCCGTCCGCGTTCATGATGTAGAGTTCACGATGCCAGGATTCCCCTGAGTACGTGACAATATACTGTCCATCCGGTGACCAGTCGCTTCGTCCGCGGATGGCCGGCAGGTTACTGACCTGGTGTAAATTTTTCCCATCATTCCTCATCACAAATAATTGAACCGGGCCATTTCTGTCAGATGCAAATAGAATTTGTTTGCCATCCGGCGACCAGGTGGGATCCCAGCCTTCGATTCCCGGTATGTTATTGGAGTTGTCGCCATTTCGTTCCATTGTCATGATCTGGTATCGATCAGAGTTGGCTGCCCAGCGCGTGAACGTAATCATTTCACCATTGGGTGAGTACTCTGGCGCTGTCAAAACACCATCGCGATTCGTCAGACGATCCACGCTGCCATCATGTAGGTCATACGCGTATATCTCGTACACATTTTTTTCTCGAAACGCTGAGTACAGCACCCTGCGCCCATCCGGAGACAACGACGGGTAAAAATGACGGATGCTATCCTCGGTCGTCAGGCGGCGATAGCCTGTCCCGTCCGCGTTCATGATACAAATCTGGTCGGATGATTGGTATTTATAAATCTGGCAGGTGAAGACAATACGGCCGGTAGGCCCATCCTGCGATGAAACAGTTGGCACAGCCATCACGCCAGCAAGAAGCGTGCTGGTCTGTTGTACGGGTGGCTCAGAAAAATTGAAAGCGGAAGTCGCGGTTGGGATAAGAAGTGCGGGCGAGAACCCCGAAACGGGCGTGGAGGCCGAGAGCGTGGCGAACAGGTCAATGGTCGGAGGGGAAGCGGGCGCAACCATCCGTCCCAAACCTGAAACCAGGAGGATGACAAAAAAAACAAAACCGCAGAACAAGACCAGTCCCGCGGCGATCCAGAAAGTGCGGTTGCTCGTATTCATGTTTTAATCGCCTTTCGGCCACCTTAGGTTGTAACCCGTCCGTAGCGAAAATAGGCGGCGCAGGCGCCCTCAGAAGAAACCATAGTCGCGCCAAGCGGATGTTCAGGCGTGCATTTGCTGCCAAATGCCGAGCACTCGTGCGGCTTCTTGAGGCCCTGCAGGATTTGACCGGCGATGCACAATGGCGATTCGTCTGCCGTGATGGTCTCGACCTGGAAGCGCTTTTCGGCGTCGAACGCATCGAATTCAGCTCGGAGCTGCCAGCCGCTCATTGGAATGACGCCGATGCCGCGCCACTTGCGGTCACATCCTTCGAAAACAGTGTTTATCATCTTCTGGGCAGGCTTGTTGCCATCAAAGGTGACGGCGCGTTGGTAAGCATTGAACACCTCGGCCTTGCCGGCTTCAAGCAAACGGACTGTTTCCAAAATGCCCTGCACGATGTCGAGCGGCTCGAAGCCAGTGACCACCATCGGCGCCCTGAACTGCTCTATCAACGGCGGGTACTCGTGGTAGCCCATCACCGCACAGACATGACCTGCCAGCAGGAAAGCCTGCACTCGGTTGCTCGGCCCGCTGAGGATGGCGCTGACAGCCGGCGGTACGCGCACGTGTGAAACAAGGATCGAATAGTTCGTCAGGCCGAGATTCTTTGCCTGCACCACACTCATCACGTTGGGCGGCGCGGTGGTCTCGAAACCGATGGCAAAGAAGACCACCTGCTTATCGGGGTTCGCTTTCGCCAGCTTGACCGCATCCAACGGCGAATAAACCACGCGCACATCCCCGCCCTGTGCCTTGACCGAGAACAGGTCACGCCCGGAACCGGGTACGCGCAGCATATCGCCATAAGAGCAAAAGATCACATCCGGGTGGGAGGCGATCGCAAGGGCTTTGTCAATCAACTCAAGGGGTGTGACGCATACCGGACAACCCGGTCCATGCACCAGTTCGATCTCAGGCGGCAGCAACTGGTTGATACCGTGCCGCACGATGGCGTGCGTCTGCCCACCACAGATCTCCATGATAGTCCAGGAGCGCGTCACGCTGCGGCGGATCTCCTCGATCACACCCTTCACCAGCGTAGCATCCCGGTACTCAGTGACGTATTTCATAGCTGTGGCGCAAGATGGTATCTAGCGTTACCACTGTGGTGGCAGGATGGCATCCTGCCCTACTTCAGGCCCAAGTTCCTCATCGATGTTGGATATCTGTTTGAGCAGATCGAGGGTCTCCATGGCCTCGCTCTCGCTCAACAGGCTGATGGCGAACCCGACATGGATGACGCAATAATCCCCCACCTTCGCCTCGGGCACGTAATCCAGGCAGGCTTCGCGGAAAATCCCGCCAAAATCGACTTTTGCCATTTGCAGGCCGTCGCTTTCCTTAATCTCAACAATCTTACCCGGTACAGCCAAACACATCTGATCCTCCTGTAGTAACGGCTTCAGCCGTTTATTTCAGCGACTAAAGTCGCTACTATTTTCTCAACCGCGCCGCCGCAATGACAGCCTGTCCCAGCGATAGGCCGCCGTCATTCGTTGGCACCTGATGATGTATGTATACAACAAAACCAGCATCTTGCAAAAGTGATAAAGTTCGTCGTAATAGGGTGATATTCTGCCAGACTCCACCGGAGAGCGCGACCTTGTTTATATTCCTGGCTACGCGCAAATCTCGACAGATCTCGAGCCCCAACTGAGCCAAACCGTTGTGGAACCTGGCAGAGATGATAGGAACGGGAATACCTGCCAGCACATCCGCGATCAAAGCCTCCACAGCGCTACTCACTTGGATTTCTGCCCGCCCTCGTTCAAAAGGGTACATTCCCTCTTCATCGGGATCCGCCAACGCTTCGAACTCGATGGCTGCCTGCGCCTCATAGTTGACCAACTGCCGCACGCCCGCCAACGCTGCGGTTGCATCGAACAGGCGTCCCATGCTGGAGGTCAGCGGGGTGTTGATTTTCCGCTCCAATTGGACACGCAAAGTTGTACGGTCTTCGGCGCAGAATACAACCACCGGAGCGAGGCGCTCATCCCACTCCAATCCCAGTGACCAGAGCAGGGCCAACGCGGCGCGGGCAGGTTTCTTGATGGCCGCATCCCCGCCGGGAAGCGGGAAATATTCAAGATGAGAGGCTCGCTCGTACGACTTGTAATCCGCCACCAGCACTTCCCCACCCCAGATGGCGCCATCCTCACCGTAGCCGGTGCCATCGAAGGCCAGGCCGATAACGGGCTGCGAACCGTCTAATCCATGCTCGGCCATGCAGGCAGCGATGTGGGCATGATGATGTTGAATGTTGAAGGTTGGCAGGTTTTCACGTTGTGCACGCTCCAGTGTGTAGCGAGTTGACAAGTAGTTGGGGTGCATGTCGCAGGCAATCGCTTCGGGTTTGACACGGAATAATTTCTCAAAGTGTTCGATCCCTTGCTCGAAGGATTGCAAGGTTTCGTAGTTTTCCATGTCACCGATGTGGTGGCTGAGAAAAGCGTAGTTTTTATTCGTAATGCAAAAGGTGTTTTTTAGTTCCGGGCCAACAGCGAGGAGCGGCGGGGGTTCCCAGGGAAGTTTGACGGGAAAAGGGGAATAGCCGCGGCTGCGACGCAGGGGATAAGTGACCAGTGACCAGTGATCAGCATCCTGTACTTCGTTATTAATCACTCGAACAACCGAATCATCACAGCGAACATGAATATCCCGGTCGTGCATCAGGAAGGCATCGGCCAGCGAGGCGAGGCGCTTTCGGGCCTCGTCGTTGGCGGTTGCGATGGGTTCCTCACTGAGATTTCCACTGGTCATTATCAGCGGGGGGAGGTTGAAGGTTGCAGGTTGAAGGCCAGGTTCTGCAAAAAGCAAGTAGTGTAACGGTGTGTATGGCAGCATCACGCCCAGCGTATCCTGGCCGGGAGCGCATTCCCTGGCAATGAGAGAGTCTGGCTTACGATTGAGCAACACAATGGGGCGGGCAGCGGATTCGAGCAATTCGCGTTCGGCAGCGTCGACATAACAATGTCGCTCGACCGTTTCGAGATCGGGCATCATCAGGGCGAAGGGTTTGTCCACGCGCAGTTTGCGATTACGCAACTCAATGACGGCGCGCGCATTTGTAGCATCACATGCCAAATGAAATCCGCCAAGCCCTTTGATGGCGATGATTTTGCCGTCTGCCAGCATCTTGCGCGTTTCTTGAATGGCCTCATCAGTTAATGACGTAGTAGCGACTTCAGTCGCTCTCGCCTGGCCCGAACGACTAAAGCCGTTACTACCTACCTCAAGCCAGACTTTTGGCCCACAGACAGGACAGGCGACGGGCTGGGCATGGAAACGCCGGTCCAGCGGATCGGTGTATTCTTTTTCACAGTCAGGACACATGGCAAAAGGTGCCATGGTCGTTTTGGGGCGGTCGTAGGGGATGTCTTTGATGATGGTGAAGCGCGGTCCGCAGTTGGTGCAATTGATGAAGGGATAGCGGTAGCGGCGGTCGGACGGGTCGAAGAGTTCGCGCAAGCAATCGGGGCAAATACTGACGTCGGGCGAGATGGGCTGGAAGGCGCCCGCTACGGCTTCAGAGTGGAGAATGTCAAAGGAACGGAAGCCGTTGAGGACCTGGAAAGAAGCACTCAGTTCGTCGATGCGGGAGAGCGGCGGAGCCTCGTCCCGCAGTGCCTTGACGAAGGCATCCAGTACATCCTGTTCTCCATCCACTTCGATATCCACCCCGGCGGAGGTGTTACGCACCCAGCCAGCCAGGCCGAGACGTTGGGCAAGACCATACACAAACGGGCGGAAGCCGACCCCCTGCACAATGCCCGTGATGTGGATGCGGACGCCGCGCAATTCACCCATAAGGGGGTGCAGACTTAAGTCCGCGCTCCATTGAGTAACCACTCCACCCAGGCGTCCAGGCCTTCGCCGGTACGGCAAGAGAGTGGGAAGGTAATCAGGCCGGGATTAAGAGCCTCGACACCCTTCTGGAAGTAATCCATTTTGAAGTCGATGTAAGGCAGCAGGTCAATCTTATTGATGACCAGCGCGTTCACACCGCGATACATGCCGGGATACTTGTAAGGCTTATCGTCACCTTCGGGGATGGAGGCCACCAACACGGACTTGTGCGTACCCAGCATAAAACTGGCCGGGCAGACCAGATTGCCGACGTTTTCGACCAGCAACATGTCCACCGTGGTGAGGTCGATCTGGCCGAGGGCCTGTTGCAGCATAACGGCATCCAGGTGACATTCACCACCCGTGTTGATTTGCACGGCTACGGCCGCACCAGCCACAGCAGCGCGGTCAGCGTCAATGGAGGTAGCAATATCGCCGTCCACAACAGCCACGCGCAGTTTTTCGGCCAGGCGCGGCAGGGTCTGCTCGATGAGGGAGGTCTTGCCCGCGCCGGGGGAAGCCATCAGGTTGATCGCAAAAACGTTGGCTGCATCCAGGCGGGATTTGTTTTCTTCAGCCAACTTATCGTTGGCGGAGAGGATGCGTTCGACGACGGGGATTCGTTGAGTCATAGCAATTAGATTTTACGACACTCTACACTGAGAAAATAGTCATTTTGGACACTATTTCGAAGGATTTTCGTCCGCTCTTTCGATTTTTGGGCAGGGAATTACTCCACATCAATTGCCTCGAGGGAAAATTCTTCGCCAGCCACTATCTTGACACCGACCGCGCCGCAATTGGGACAGGAGAACTCCTCGCCATCAGGTTTGTACTTCTCGAAGCAGGCCATGCACTGGAATTCCGCCGGGACGATGCGAAAATGCAACTTTGCGCCTTCGGCGATGGTGTCTTTGGCAATAATGTCCCAGTAAAACTGGATTGACTCATCCACCAGCTTAGTCAGTTCCCCCATTACAATGTGCAAGTCTGTGATGCGTTTGGCGTCCGCTTTTTGGGCGTGCTTGAGGGCAATGTCAAGAATGGATTGAGTGACGGGGAGTTCGTGCATGGGCGGATTATACACTTTAATGCGGTGTCCCCGCCTTTTCAGACGGGGACACCTTACCCAAATAAGGAGCCTGCACCCAGGCTTTTACAAATCACCCAAGGTAACGCTTTGTTTTTGCACCTGCTCTATCAAAACCGTCCGTACTAAATCACAAACTTCACCAATTTTTTCATTCGTGATTTGGTAAACCATTTCATTTCCGCGCCGGTCACCAATCACAACTCCGACTGAACGAAGCACAGCCAGGTGACGAGATACAACCGACTGGGCACAGTCCATCCCTCGCACAATCTCGCTGACCGTCATGGGACGCTCACGCAAGTTGTGCAAGATTTGCAAACGCGTGGCATTGCCCATTGCCTTGCAAAACTCCGCCTGAATTTTAAAGATCGAGTCCTCCATGATATTTTTATCCCTGATTTCCTTGGCGTGAAAAATGGCGTTCTATGGGTTGGTCTCGCGCATCCGAGGGACAAAGCACCAGCAGCACGCGCGACTGCTTTTCATCGGCATTCTTCCAGCGATGCGGCAAATAGGCTTCGAAGAACAGGCTATCGCCAGGCTCCAACGTATACATACCACTATCAACTATATAGGTAACATGACCTTCCAGGCAATAAACGAATTCCCGACCGGTGTGCACGATTGGGTTCCTGCCGCTATCAGCATTCGCTCCGAGCGTGACGATGAGCGGCTCGGCGCCAAAACGTGTCATCCCTGCCCCCAGGTCCTCCATGATCCCATGTTCAAAGAAGGCGCGCGGACGACTCCCATTCTTCTGATGCACGACCGTTTTAGTCCCCTGCCCGGTGACAAAGAACTCTGTGACCGGAACCCCCATAGCCCCTGCCAGTTGCTGCAAGGTGCCGACGCTGGGCGATGTTTTCCCATTCTCGATCAGGCTCAAGGTATTGACATTCAACCCGCTCATCTCCGCCAGCGCGCGAATAGACAGCCCTACGCCTGCCCGCAGTATACGCAGGCGTATGCCAACATCGATAGAGGCATTGGCCGCTTCAGATTCAAGCGGGCTTTTCATTGTCAACATGTCGGAGCGAAGTCGTCCGGCCATTGAAATCTCCTGCTGGGTTAATCAACTATTATTATAGTTGATTAATGATATTAAATCAATATTTTTACTATTTTATTGTGTAGTTTGTGCTGATAAGGTTTTCATATCCGTGAATTGATATCCCTTCATTCTCCCCCTCTGCGCAACCAAGACACGAGTTGCGTGATGCCTAATCCAGCGATCAACGTCAATAAGACCACCCATTCAAAAGTAAATTCCAACCGCACCAGCATGGCTATACTCGCTAAGAACACCCCCGCTAACGCAACGATCGTCAAACGAGCCAGGTGACGCCGCTCGAGGCCGCGCAGGTCATCGGTTCGCGCCGCGAAGCGCAGGCGGCGCATGAAAGCGGTCAGGTCCCAGGCCAGGAGGCCGCCCAGCGCGCCGGAGATCATCCAGCCGGGTGAAAGTTCGATCCACAGGCCGAACCCGGCCAATGCCAGCGAGAGCAGGAGGACGATGGCCGAGAACCATGTCCAGCGCTTCCAGCCTGCAAACAGCCAGAGCGCAGCGAAGACTAACACATAGCGGGCAAGCATGACGAAGCCCGCGGTATTGTAAGCATAGGCCAACGAGCCGGCGCTCATCAAGACGCTGAACACAAACGCAAACAGGGTCATATCTGCCCCCCAATCGCGCGCAGCAAGGCAGGAGGACGCCCAAGCCGGCGCTTCACAACCTGGTCGAACGGTTGGGAGATATCCCAATCCAACACCTGGATCCCAGCGCGCTGGAGTTTGTGGATGAGCAATTTCCGCTCCATACGCAGCAGGCGAGCCGCCTGGTCGACCGGTTCATTTTTCGGCAAGTAGCTCAACTCGAAGGCAATCGGGTCCGGGCTGATGACCATCACCTGGTAGCCACGCGCGCGCAATTGCACCAGGACGTGCACGTCATCCGCGTCCAAGGGACTGACCAATATAATCTGTGAATGGGACGGAAAAAGCCGGGTAGGGATATATTCCAGTTCAGAAAAGACCGTGTTGCTGCCAATCTGGGCGTGCGCCAGGGCCTGCAGTATACGCTCGCGCTGGATCTTTCCATACCCTGGAAAGGTCCAGCGCAGATAACGGCCAT